>DAITMB010000028.1:0-1129 GCA_036835375.1 Bacteroidota bacterium | reverse complement strand
CCAAAATTCATTGTGGCCATCCCAATTAAATATCAATTCCCAGCGATGTGGCAAAATGTCGATCGAATGTGCCGCAGCAAAGTAGTCTCCCAATCCTTCGTCTAAGCCCCTTCGCTCTCGTCCAGAATTGGTCTCCGGGGAAGCATCGTTTGACAGAGCGTGTGCATACTCGTGAATGATCACATCGGCATCTTCTGCGTCATCAACATTGCCTGTGCCGTAGAGCAGCTGAGAGTTCACGCCGTCGGGCACAAATGCCGACACGTCCGAGACAAATCCGTGCGGATCAGCGATGATGGGGCGATTTTGCAAATTGACAAAGCCCAGAGACTGGACATAGCGCTGGTAGCGATCGATGTGGTAATAGACCATGACATCTTCAAAGCCGCTGTGGTCTCTCCGAAAAAAGAAGGTCCCATCGGTAGAAGTGACAGGCGGGGGAGAATTGACACTCCTCGCCTCAATGCGCACGTAGGGACCGATCAGCAAAAAGGCCTGGCTGTCCGCGTCCCACGTGATGTCGCGGAGCTGCACCGTGTCCATGAATTGTTCAAAAATCGGTGCATGTTGATCGTTGTTGTCGATGAATAGATCTCCGTAATTGACGTTGGCGGCAGTGCAGGGATTCGGGTGAAACACGCGTCCGATCCCCGTGGTGTCTCCATCGCTTCGATAAGCCGCCCGGTCCACCCGAAAGAGTTCGCGCCCGTCTTTCGCCGACACCACTATTTCCCAACTTGGTGGCGAACTGGGCGTGAAGCTGGAAGAAAACGTGATGCAGCGATAGGCGGGCACCCAACTTCCCTCCCACTGCCGCCACACTGGTTCGACCCGCACATCGTGAGCGCCTGTGCGCTTGGTGATGATTCCTTGAATCTCCGCTTCAGAGAGAAGAAAATCGCCACGCAGAGGCAATTGCGCTAGATCAGGTAAGGCATAGGCCAAAGACAGCACCTCGCCACTTGGCGCTAATCGAGCTTTGACAAAGCGCTCATCCATGGCAATCCCCTGCCAAAGGACCGAAAAGAGGAGGTGCCTCCCGGTGAGGCTTTGCCGCTCTGTGGTCAAGGACAGCGTCAGGCCGGGCGAAGAAGAGAGGCCTAGCTCGGATGCAATCCACGCTTGCAGC
>DAITMB010000027.1:26896-47011 GCA_036835375.1 Bacteroidota bacterium | reverse complement strand
AAAGGAGTGTAGGAGTAGAGGCTGAGAAATTGTCGGCACTGTACGAAATTCGGAGAGATATCGGCACATAGTCAGTCATGTGCAGCCTTTTTCTTATTGTTAGAGCAGAATTCACTCCGAACAGCTAGGTTGCACTTCAAATGTGAACACCTATGACCAGCACCCCTTCTCCCAACGGCTTTGATCGCTTCAAGCGTTGGCTTCGAAGCTCAATCATGCTTCGACTAATCGGCATCGCCTTTCTGATTTTATTGTTGATGATCCCGACGGGTCAGATTCGGAGCTTGGTGTATGAGCGCGAATCGCTTCGGAATGAGGCCATTCGCAACATTAGCGAGACCTGGGGGAGCAAACAGACGTTGACCGGGCTGGTGCTCACCGTGCCGTATGAGGAGAGTTACAAAGACAGTAATGGTGACGTGAGATTGCGTAAGGAGTACGCTCATTTTCTGCCGGATCGGCTTCAGGTCAGCGGGCAATTGGCGCCAGAGCGCCGCTATCGGGGCATTTATGAGGCGGTGCTCTATCGTGGCGACATGGTATGGGAGGGCGAATTTGCGTTTCCCCTGCCCTCGTCGGTGAATGTGCCCGAGGCAGATATGCGCTGGGAAGAGGCATTTCTCTCCTTTGGCATCACGGATGTGCGCGGCATTGAGGAGCAAGTGCAGCTTCAATGGCAGGATAGCAGCATTTCGTTTGCGCCGGGTCTACTCACAGGCAAGTTGCTCAGCAGTGGCATTAGCACCACCGTGCCACTTCGTCCAAATAAGCGGGGGCCGATTTCTTTTTCGCTGAACCTCAAGCTCAAGGGAAGCAATGGGCTGTATTTTTCACCGCTGGGGATCACCACCACGGTGGACTTGGCAGCGCCTTGGGCGGATCCTAAGTTTGATGGCGCTTTCCTGCCAAAGACCCGCGAAATGGCTGAAGGCCAGTTCACTGCACAATGGGAAGTGCTTCACCTCAACCGAAATTTTCCACAGCAATGGACCGGCGCCTCGCAGGTGAGCTTTGCGGAAGAGTTCAACTTTGGGGTCGAACTGCTCATTCCCGTCGATCATTATCGCAAGTCGGAGCGCTCCATCAAGTATGGACTCATGCTCATTTCGCTCACGTTCCTCATCTTTTTCTTTGTCGAAATCCGCCAGCGGCAGCGCATCCATCCGATTTCTTACTTACTCGTGGGACTGGCACTCACCATCTTTTATGCCCTGCTGCTGTCCATCTCCGAGCATTTGCGTTTCGAGTGGGCATTTTTGATCGCAGCCGCAGCGGTGATCGCAGTCATTTTGGTATATGCTCGAAGTGTGCTGAAAAGCAGTCGGTTGACCTTCGTCCTGGGGGGATTGTTGGTGCTGATGTTTGGGTTCAACTATGCCCTGCTTCAACTACAGGATTATGCCCTGCTGATCGGCACCTTGGGATTGTTTGCTGTGTTGGCAACGGTCATGATCGTGGCTCGACGCATCAATTGGTATGCCTATGCAAACGAAGACGAGGGAGAAGAATAGGGCGCGCTTGAGCTTTGTAGTCACAAGCGCCGCCCCATGTTGAGATCGTGTGATCATTCTTCCAGACTCGCCAACCACAGAATCAAGACAAAAGCGGACCCAACTCCTATGAGCGTCCCAACTTTTGATTCTTGGTCCTTCTCATCAACACGGTAGAGATAGCGAAAGGTGCGCAGCTTGGCCTGATGTGGCGTTAGCTCCTGGAGTTCACTCAGGTAGGCTTTATCACCCACCACACGCGAGGCGCTCACGCCGAAGAGGTCATTTACGGTGTACACCTGAGCGGGCTGATCCTGCAAGCGATAGCTCAAAAAGTGCTGAAAATGATAGTCAAAGACGGGATTGGAGGTTTCGAGCGGAATGGATTGATTGCGTCGCACAGGTACCAAAGCTTGGTCGGGAAGGGAGAGGGTGAATGCTTGCCGAAATTCCATGTGAGCGCCTGGGGCGAGGTAGATCCTTGTGAGATCTGATTGAGAGACCGAAATTCCATTGATATTGCCCTTTGATGAAGAAAAATCGAAGATCTCAGTGGTGGAGCCTTGAGTTTGAAATTTATGGGCGGTCAAAGTTTTGTTTTGAAAATAGGGTCGATTTTCGCCATTGACCACCAAGCTGCTTTCTGAAAAATCGAGGAGAATTCCCTGATTGGTGAGATTTTCTGCGCTGAAGGTGAACTTCCCATTTTCCCCACTGAAGTCGTAGGCGAGCATCAAGTGCTCTCCTTTGGAGATGTGCGGATGAATGTCTGAATGGGTACCAAAGTGGGTGAAGTCTGTCACCTGATAAATGGATTTGGCGCAGCCCTGAAGAAGAAGTGCTGCGCACAGGCTCAGCAAAGTCGGTATGATGGATGATTTCATGATTGAATCGCTGACAGTGAGGTTCAACATGTAGAGAAAGAGAGGGATATCCTGGGAGCTAGACCATTTCATGAGGTCTGGAAGGAGTTGCAGAATCTTTTTGCGTGGCTTGTTTATCACTCTGCCATTCTGATCATCGCGATGATCGAGATTGGTAGGGCTACATAAAATCCGATCCAAAACGCCGCTGTATTTACTGCTGCTGCATCGCCGACCATGGCATAAGAAGTCAATGCTTCAGGACGGCTCCAGTTTGGCTGACGACTGAGCAGTGCACTTTTTCCAGCAATTTTGGAAGACACTACCCTGAAATGATCCTCAACATACCTCGGCGCACTGCCAGGATCGTCTAGTCGATAGCAGAGGATGTGGCGGAAAAACGTCCCTTCCTGGCTCAGGTGGGAGGGAAGATCATTCACCTGGTACCCCGAGGCTTTGGCACTCAAGGGGACCGGAAGACTGAGCTTGACCCGCTGAAAGCTTACTCTCGAATGAGCGGGGATGGCAATGCTGACGGGCTCCACATATACCCCGCCACCTATTGGTCCTACATCTACTGGTCTGCCGTTGGGCGTAGTCCGAAGATACTCAAATTCCATTTCTGATCTGATACGATCGTAGGCGATGACTTTCTCCTCGTGCATAAGGACACTCTTGTTAAAGTCGATGAGGACCATCTCGTTGAGGTGATTCTGCACCGTGATTTCCACCTTTCCTTCCTCATCCCAAAAGTTGTAGATCAGGGTGAGGTCTTCGTGCTCGACGACGTTAGGCATTTCGCCTGCATGGGCTCCCACATATTCGAGCTGGGTGACTTGATAGCGCTGGATGGCACAGCCGCTGGAAAGGAGGGCCAAAAGCCCGCTGAACGCATAAAAAATCGTGCGTAGAATGGTTGTCTGCATAGGAATAAATAGTTGAGAGTACCTGTCTTTCAAGTACGACTATTTATTGTGACGGAACACGCGATAATGAGAGTTCGTGTAGGATTAATCAGCATTCGTGTTCTTCCCGTTTGGCAAAATTATTTTCGCAGGGCGAGATCCACCTTTCCTGAGTTTTCCATCTCGGCAGCTACGGGCAACAGGTGCAGGGCCTCGGTGAGTTGATTGTCGATTTGGAGCAAGACCTGATAAAATGCATCGTCTCCATGATACAAATGCCTACCGATGAACGCTTTGATGCGATTGTTGATGTACACCTTGGATATTTCATAGTCAGCCGCATCAAAGGGGACTCCTTTTCCGGCAGCAAAGGCTGCGAATTCCTGCATCAGCTCTGGCGTGACTTGAAATTGCGCGATGAATCGGTCTGGCGAAGGATATTGGGTGAGCAATCCGCTGCGGCTGTCCACATATTCATAAGAAAATAGGCGGAATAGATCCTTGATGCGCAAATCGGTGAAGTATCGACTGTTGCCCATCGTGTCGAGCGGCACGAAGGCGTCGGGATAAATGCCGCCGCCACCATAGACCTTTCGGCCTGAAGTGGTCCGGAAAGTGAGCGAGTCAGGAACGTCCACGGGGCGATCTTCGAAGAGTTCTCCCGTCTCAAATCGATGTTCGATTTCGGCTTCGTAGGCTTCGTCTCCTTGATCGTAAGGCTTTTGGATGCAGCGTCCGCTGGGTGTGTAGTACTTGGAAATGACCAGCCGCATGGCGGAGTTATCACTGAATTTTTGAGGGACCTGCACCAAACCTTTGCCGAAAGACCTCATCCCCACGATCAATCCGCGGTCGTGGTCCTGCACCGCGCCAGCGACGATCTCACTGGCCGAAGCAGAGTTGTAGTCGATCAGTATGATCAGTGGTCCATGTTCAAAGGCGCCGATGGAGGAGGTAGCAAAATATTCTTGTTTGCTAGCTCCAGTGCGTCCGATGGTGGAGACGATCAACTGCCCGGATCGCAAGAACTCATCTGCCATTTTGTTGGCAACGTTCATGTAGCCACCTGGATTTCCACGGAGATCAAGCACGAGGTTTTCCATCCCTTGTTCCTTCAAGTCGAGGAGCGCCTGGCGAAATTCTGTGTAAGTATTCTCTGCAAATCGGGTCACCTTGAGATAGCCGGTACGATCGTCGATCATGAAGGCGTATTCGATGCTGTGGATCGGAATTCGGTCTCGCACAATGGTGAAATACAGCAATTGGTCCATGCCTCGGCGCTGCACTGCGATCTTGACTTCACTGCCTTTTGGCCCTTTGAGTCGGCGCAAGACTTCCTCGTTCGTGATGCCGATACCTGCCACGTTCTCGCCATCAACTTCGACGATGCGGTCGCCGGAGAGAATTCCCAACTCCACACTTGGACCGCCTGCGAGGGGGAGTTCCACATAAATGGTGTCGTTCACCAAGCTAAATTGCACGCCGATGCCGTCGAAGCCCCCTTCCAGTTGCTCCTCCATCATCTCCATTTCCGAAGCAGGAATGTAGAAAGAGTGTGGGTCCAGCCCGCCGAGCATGCCTGTGATCGCATCTTCGACCAGCTTGTCGTGGTCGGGCTCCTCCACATAATTTTCCTCTATGAAGTGAAGGGCCTCCGAAAACTTGTCCACTCCCTGGGTCACTTGCCTCCGAGACACCCCCCAGAGCTGCTTGCTGATTTGAAAGCCGATCACCAGCCCTAGCAGCAGGAGGGTAAATCCCATCAGGAATAGCCGAAATGCATTGTTCATATTGTAAAAATAGCCGAGACGCCGCTCATTGCCAAGTACTCTCTTACGCAGCCCATCGCAAGTTTCCTAGTCTTGCGCTTGTCGTCATACAATGAATGAATGATTGGACCCCAAAAAGTAAAAATTGTTCTTCTTACCGATGGTTATTTGGAGGGACAAATCGATCATCATTTCCGAAAAACGATAACTGAGGGAAGCGTGTAGGTGTTGAAGAAAGAATTGCCGAGCCGAACAGTACTATCGGATCAGCTTTTCAAGCGAAAGGGAGCAAAAATTGAGGAGTTCGTGAAAGGAAGAAATCACAATGGCTTTCCGGGACGATCTTCGTGGTCGAAAAAGGTCTTGTCTAACCATGGTCGTATTTGGTACTGTTCTTGGGTAGCTTGTGAGAAGCAGATCAATGTGGCCAATCAGGCGATGATGTTGATTTTTCTGCCGATTTTTTGGAAAAATGCTGCGTCTTCGCGAGAAAATTTTGTGGATCACCCAAGGCCGGATGTCCCAAGCTTTGCACGACTTGTAACCTAGAGAAAATCAGTTCACCGCCCATGTATCGATTGACCCTCCCCGTATTGTTGGTTGCTATGCTCACAACGTTGTCGAGCCAAGCGCAGACCGTCGCCACCCGCACCATCAGAATCGGGCTGAGCCTGAGCGGGAATGCGTATGTTGGCAACCTCGGAGGCGTCGGAAGTGCTGGACTGCGGGTGAATGCAGGCGGAGACTTGAGCTTAGAGCAGGTAAATGGGCGTCCGCTGGGCTTTTCGTTTCAAGCAGGCTTCGGAAAATTCACTGCGCAAACAGATCCGGGCGGCTCATTGGACTTGGCTCGCTTTGTTGAGACGCCCTTTCTCCACGGCGACTTTCGAGCTCATCTGCGTGCCAGAAATCGCAAATCCTGGCAGCCTTATGCCAGTCTGGGTGCCGGATTAATTTCCTTTAGTCCAAGGGATAAAGATGGCAACTTACTCAATCAGGGGGATTACAATACCCTCATTCCCCAGTTTCCGATCAGTGGCGGCATGCGCTGGGAGATCAATCAGCTCGTGGCGCTGGATCTCTCTTACACCTGGCGCTTCACCCCCACCGATTTTCTCGACAATACCAGCAGCCAACCAGCATCTCGAAATAGTTTCGATGCCCTTCATGCCATTCGACTGGGGTTGCAAGTTGATATCGACCGCCCTCTCAAGGAAGGCGGCTCCGCGCCACCCGCTTCCACTTCACCTGCTCCGCCGATTGTGCAGCAAACGCCATCCGCGCCGCAGCCCACCGCACCTGAATCAGAGGTGGTAGAACCGACTGTTCAGCCTAGTTATGACCTTGCTGCCATTCAAGCTGCTATAGAAGAAGAACGTCTCCTGTATTATGTTACCAAGTCGGGCGACACCATGGAGGCCCTCGCGACCGAGTTTCAAGTGCCGGAAGATATTATTTTAGAACTTAACTTTCTCAGTAGCAGCAAGCTCAAAAAGGGCATGTATCTCAGAATCCCCGACCTCCGCACCCCATGAAATCACTTCTCCCAGTCCTGTCTTTGACCATCATCATGTTGACCTGTGGCCTACTATCTGCGCAGGAAACCATACCCCCTCCGCTGCGGATCGGGCTGGGCATTACTGCCAATGCATATCGCGGAGATCTTACCCAAGAACCCGATAACCTTTGGCGAGCTGAGCCAGGCGCTAATTTCAGTGTGGACATCGACAAGCAAAAACCCCTCAGAACGCAACTCAACTTTGGCTTTGGCTGGTTTTCGGAGCAAGCAGATTCCCCACTTCCCCCAGCACCCGAGGGCATCGTGCCCAATACTTTCGTTCGGACGTCATTTTTCTACACAGATCTCAAGCTACAGTATCGATTTCTGCGACGACTTCCCTTTCAACCCTATCTGGCCACGGGCTTGGGCTTGTTTTCTTTCCAGCCTCGGGACGAACAAGGCAATTTTTTGGGTGAAAATATCTTTTCTCGACTTCCTGGGGAGGAATATGCTACGCTGCTTGCCTCGATTCCCTTGTCAGCAGGGCTGGAGTGGAAAATCAGTCCTCATTTGGCGCTTGGCTGTGAGTACACCCTGCGGCTAACGGGGAGCGATTACCTCGATAACATCGCGCTGTTGGGGGAGCGAGATGGGAATGACCATTTGCACAACCTTCAGCTAAAGCTCATTTTTCACATTCGCCCCGAGGCCAAGACACCCCTCCCGATGCTGCTCACTGAGGAGCCGCAACCGCTTCCGACACCCGTACTGAAGCCGCAAGTGTTTCGCTATAAGGATGGGCAGCTACGCATCCAGTAGCCCGGCAAGCTGGCACCTGCCCAGCCGACAAGATCCTTCCATCCAAATCAGCCATTCGCCCACCACAAAAAACGGGTCTAGCACAAATCCTCCCGAGTACTCTCCGCAGGACAGCACGTCACGCAGGGGTATCTGGTCGTAGCAAAAAGCAAGAAAGCCTTGTGGCGCTTGGTTGCCTAGCTGGGTGTAGCCATGCGTCAATTCCCAATGGCCAGCCACGAGCTGTGTCAGGGGACCCGTCACAGCAATATGATGCGTGCGCATCAAGCGGTCGGAGAGAACTTTCCAGCCCGGATGATCGGGAAGCAGTGCATCGGGAAATCGATGAAGGCGCTGTCGGCGCTTCTGCCATTCATCTAACGCCGCCCAAGGCATGGCGGAGCGCTCCACCCGCTCGCGAATCGCCCCGCTGCGCTGGTCGAGCCAAAGCAGGAGTTCTGGCCGTTCGGGGGCACATGCGATGACGATTTCTGGCCCAAGACGCTTGAATTGGAGGTCTTCGTGCATCCAAGACATTGATCCAGTTCGCACCTCTAATGCGTAGATCCCTTGAGAAATGGGCATACTCTGATCTTGAAAGCCTTGCCAAATGACCATTTTCTCAGAAAAATCACCCAGTTGGATCCACCAAGTGTCTGGCAGTGAAAGGCGAACAAGCGATTCGCTGCGGAGATCGAAGGTCCAGCCTTGCACGACATGGTTCACCCGGTCGCGCGTCTCGATGGCCAGCATTGTCCCGGCGGGATTGACCAAAACTTTCCACACAGGAAATTCCCACGTGCGGTATTGCGGGAAGAGAGGAGTCATGAGGCTGGGATGAGTGTGAGATGGTGGAGAAATCTAGGAGGAAAATTGCGGGAAGAAGCAGGACAAGTGAAAAAAGGCGGAGGGGATTCCGGAAAAAGAGAGGAAATAAGATGGAAAGGCATGATTTAATACGGGAATGGAGTATTAATTTTGAAGACTGTCGTAATTACGTATAGATTTATTTTATGAACAAAATGGCCAAAATGATTCTGTTGAGGCTTTTCGTTCTACAAAATGGAAGACAGAAAATGTGCATTTATGTGAGGATTGAGATCCTATTTAAAGACAAATAATTGTAAGTCAGTCATTTAATGTAATTAGTGTTGGAACACACAAGAAAAAAATAATTTTGTGCTCTCATTTTATTTTGTTTAGCTTTGGTGCAGGAAGATTCAACAAATCATAAGCCTCTGCGTAGAGGTCTTGCGTGCATCAATCGGGAACTTTCAGAAATTACTAAAACTTATGACCAGCGTAGATTTCAACACAGCAGTCGTTAACATGCATCAGTCTTTGAGGCCGATCGCTTACAAGTTGACTCGCGATTCCGAAGAAGCCAATGATTTGATTCAAGAGACGCTTCTCAAAGCGATTGCCAACCGAGAGAAGTTCACTGACGGAACCAACCTGAAAGCATGGCTCTACACGATCATGAAAAACACCTTCATCACCAATTATCATCGGCTGGTGAAGCGCAAGACGTTTATTGATACCACAGACAATCTCCATTTCATCAATTCGGCCAGCCACGTAGCCGAAAACCAAGCGGGATCCAAGCTCGCCATGGATGAGATCACCAATGCAATCCAAGATCTCAGCTATGAATACAAGACGCCCTTTATGATGCACTTCCGGGGCTACAAGTATTTTGAGATTGCTGACATTCTGGATATTCCCATCGGGACAGTCAAAAATCGCATTCACATCGCTCGTAAAGAGTTGAAGAAGCAGTTGATCGCATACCGGAGCTAGTGTTGATTTGCTCTGGTCATGTTGTTACCTCCTGTTGCGTCAGTTTGAAAAATGTGTGAGTCACATTGCAGTGAAACACCCAGCGACGTGAACAGGAAAAGTCACGAAGAGAACTGATTTTTTCGTGACAAGTTCCCAACTTCAGCAAACATATCATACGTAAACACAGTTTCTGTATTGATGCTTGGAAAGCTAGTCTATGAGATCATTGAATACACAATCATGGATGGGCTTGGCTTTTTTCGCATCGTTTTGTTCCCACATCAGGACTTGATGATTGTTTGAATGAATTGTAACGCTGTTGGCTTCCCACGTTATTGACTGGTTTTCCTGACAAGGATATTCCCTCACCGGAGTATCCTTGTTTTTATATGTTCCTCGCAGTCAAAGCTTATTGAGTAAAAATGTTGTTGATTTACTTTATGCGCTAGCTACGACGAACAAAGAACACGGCTGTTGAGCGCTTTCGCTTCCGAATTTGCCTTTCTGCTCCGACATTTGACTACTTGCGACCATTAATACTACCCCGGATCACTTTCTACAACCTGCTGAAGTCATGGGCCTTTCAATGGACTTATACCGAGATACATGCCTGGAGTGCTCTAAGCTCATCACCAAGCGATACAGCACCTCCTTTACGTTGGGGATCCGTACCCTTCAAAAAAAGTATCATTTGCCGATTTATGCGATCTACGGCTTTGTGAGGTATGCCGATGAGATCGTCGATACCTTCCATCACTTCGACAAAGCGACGCTTCTTCGGCAATTCAAGGCAGATACCTATGCTGCCATCGAAACGCGCATCAGCCTCAACCCGGTGTTGTATTCCTTTCAGCATGTGGTGAACTTGTATCATATTGATCTTGAGCTGATTGAGGCGTTTTTGAACAGTATGGAAATGGATTTGCAGGAGACTGCCTACGAGGAAGACGGCTACGAAACCTACATCTACGGATCAGCGGAAGTGGTGGGACTGATGTGTCTTCGGGTGTTTTGTGAAGGAGATAAGGAGGCTTACGATCGCCTCAAAGCGCCTGCGCAGTCATTGGGTAAGGCCTTTCAAAAGGTGAATTTTCTGCGGGACATGCAGTCCGACTTTCAGGATCGAGGTCGGGTATATTTTCCTGGGGTGAGCTTCGAGAAGTTCGACCTTCAAGCGAAACAAGCCATTGAGGCTGACATACAGCGCGACTTTGACCATGCCTACGAAGGCATCGTGCAATTGCCCGAGGGTGCGAGACAAGGGGTATTTTTGGCATACAAATACTATCTGCGACTGTTTCGCAAGATCAGCCTCTTGCCACCGGAGCGCATCATGAAGGAGCGGATTCGCGTGCCGGATGGTCAAAAGCTTCGCATTCTCATTGGAACGTATTTTCAGCATCAGTTCCATCTACTGTAGGATTTTTTGACAAGTTTGTCACCGAAGTCAACCCCTAGCTGTTGCAGCTCATCCTTTCGCACACAGCGTATGAATGCCGGCGCCGATGCGAACCATTTTCCCGCTCTCCACTGTCATGACATTATTCTTGTGTCCAATATTCCACTAGAAGATCTTCGCCGGGAATACCAAGCGGCTGTAAAAACGGAAGGGGCTTTGGCAGTCTTGCAATCGCTCCTGGCTGCTGCTCACGAGCATTCTGGGATTGAGCAAGCCTATCGCGCATCGGCTGAGGCGTTGCTGGGAAGGTATTCCTGGAATCCTGCAACCAAGCTCCGACAGGTACAAGAGGCCAACCGGATTTTTCGTATTGCCGTGAGGCTGGATCCACAGAATGTAGAGATTCGTTTCCTTCGATTCGCGATTCAGCATTATCTTCCGAGCTTTCTGGCAGAGAGCATCAACCTGGAAGAGGACAAAGCTGTGATATTGGCCCATCTGCATCGATATGAAGAATTCGAACTGAGTCGCGAACACGTTGCGTCTTTTCTGGACTTTTTTGAGCAAAGCAAGCGATTCACTCCAGAAGAATTGGCAGCTTTGGCGCAGATTCTCTCCCAATAGTCCACCGCATGGAATCCTATCTCTACCTAGGCTTAGACGCCTTTACACTGCTGGGGCCACTGGCGCTGTCATTTGACCGAAAGGTGCATTTCTACACTCGCTGGAAGGCGCTGCTGCCGGCCATCCTGTTCACGGCGGCGCTTTTCATCGTTTGGGACATCTGGTTTACCGCCATCGGTGTGTGGGGGTTCAATGAGACCTACCTCGTGGGGCCTCATCTTTGGGGCTTACCGTTGGAAGAGTGGCTGTTTTTCATTGTGGTACCCTATGCTTGTATGTTCGTGTATGAGGTGCTAAATGCCTATTTTCCGCTCCCTGAGGAGGATCGCTGGTCGCGTCCGCTGACGCTTGGATTGGCGGTGATGTTGCTGGTGTGCGGGGTGGTGATGCACGAGCGCTGGTACACATTTGTGACTTTTTCGGGGACTTCAGTCTTGTTGTTCCTGCAAGTGTTCGTGTGGGAAAGGCGCTATTTGGGACGATTTTGGCGGGGATATGCCGTTTCTCTCTTGCCCTTTCTTTTGATCAACGGCGTGCTGACCTCGCTGCCTGTGGTGTGGTATAACGACGCGGAGAACCTTGGGATTCGCTTGGTCACTATTCCAATAGAAGATTCGATCTACCTTGTGTGGCTCCTATTGATGACTACTCACTTGTATGAGCGGACCCAAGCCCGACTTCGCCAAACAACTCAGCCCGGCGTGGGTTTCAAACAAGTAACCTAATTTAATTTTTCGCCACACGATGAATACCACGACTACTTTGCCAAAGCAGCACCCGTTTCAAGGCGTGTACATCGGGATCACCGTGATCGTGCTGTGGACCTTGGTGCTGATTGGGAATTTCATGTGGGAAGTCACGTGGGAGTCACCTTTGACCTACCTCCGGATCCTGCTTCAAGCGCATTTGTTCACAGGATTATTCATCACCGCCCACGACGCCATGCATGGTACCGTGGCCCCGAAGCATCCCAAGCTCAACCACTGGGTAGGAAGAATTTGTACAGCACTTTTTATTTTCAATTCCTACAAAATTCTTCGTCCCAAACATTATCTCCATCATCGCCACGTGGCCAGCGAGCAAGACCCCGATTATCACCGTGGCCATCCAGGCTTTTGGCGGTGGTATGTTGATTTTGTCAAAGAATATGTGCGCTGGTGGCAAATCTTGCTGGCTGCGATTACTTTCAATGTGTTGGCATTGGTCATTCCGCAGGAAAATCTGATCCTCTATTGGGTGATTCCTTCTCTCTTGAGCACCCTCCAGTTGTTTTACTTTGGAACGTATCTGCCCCACAAAGGCGAGCACGAAGCACAAAACGTTCACAGGTCGCGTTCTCAGTCCAAAAATCACGTCCTGGCATTTCTCAGCTGCTACTTCTTTGGATATCACTATGAGCATCACGATTCTCCCGCCACGGCTTGGTGGAGGCTTTGGAAAATCAAAGCGTAGTGTCGTATCCCGATCCCAGACCGGAGTTAGGCCGTCTCCTCTTCTCCTTCTGTCAATTGTTTCTCATAGATGCGGGCATAATATCCATTGGCTGCCAGCAGCTGCTCGTGCGTGCCCCTTTCGGTGATTCTCCCATCTTCCAGCACCAGAATGAGATCGGAATCTTGAATACAAGAAATCCGGTGAGCAACCATGATGACCGCCGTATCGGGTTGTCGCACACGGTATTCGCGGAGTCCTGTGAGAATGGCATCTTCGGTGCGGGTATCCACGGCGGAGAGCACGTCATCAAGCACCAGCAACTTTGGATGGCGAATCCATGCGCGGGCAATAGACACCCGTTGTTTTTGACCGCCAGAGAGGGTCACCCCGCGTTCTCCGACCAAGGTGTCAAATTGATTGGGGAAGTCCATGATGTTGTCATACACGGAGGCATCGCGAGCAGCTTGCTCCACTTCTTCCCGACTGGCTGCCTGGCTGCCGAAGGCAATGTTGTTGTGGATTGTGTCTGAAAAGAGGAACACATCCTGCGGAGCATAGCCAATGGATCCTCGCAGGGCTTCGCGGCTGTAGCTCTCAAGCGGGCGACCCTGGAGCGTGATCTGGCCAAGCTGGGGGTCATACATCCGCGGAATCAACGCACAGAGGGTAGATTTGCCTGATCCTGTGGGGCCCACAATCCCCAGCTTTTGGCCAGGCTTCAGCTCGAAAGTCACCGAGTGTAGCGCCTCAATGCCAGTGTCGGGGTAAGTAAAGCTCACGTCTTCCACCTGGAGCTCCGCCGCCTCGACCTTCCATTGGTGCGCCGGAAAACGAACGTCTGGCTGCTGTGCCAATAATTCATTGAGGCGCTCTTGACTGGCAGCGGCGCGCTGGATCAGCGTGGTGACCCATCCAACCGCGATGATGGGCCATGCGAGGAGGTTGATGTACATGATGAATTCGGCAATGTTGCCCAAGGTGAGGCTCCCGGCGATGACCTTTTCGCCCCCAACCCAGACCGTGATGACCACACTCAGCCCGACCAGAAACACTACCAGCGGGAAAAACAGCGCATCCACAGCGGCGAGGTGCATAGATTTCTTCTTATACACTTCGGATTCCGTCGCGAATTTTTCCGCAGTAGGCTCTTCTTTTACATAGGCTTTGAGCACCCGAATGCCCGAATAAATCTCTTGGGCAAACGTCGTCAGGAGTGACAACTGAGCCTGAATCCGCTCGCTGCGCCGTTGGATGATCGACTCCACGTAGTAGATCAGGTAAGAAAGAAATGGCAGCGGGAGGAGGGCATACAGGGTAAGCTCTAGGTTCACAGCCAGCATGGTCGTCACCACAACGATGAAGAGCGTGACCGTGTTCAAGGTGTACATAATCCCTGGCCCAAGATACATGCGCACGCGGTTCACGTCCTCGGCCATGCGTGCCATCAGGTCTCCGGTGCGATTGCGGCGATAAAAGGCCATGTCCAGCGACTGTAGGTGATCGTAGAGATCTTTCCGCTGGTGATATTCGATGAGGCGGGACATGACGATCAATGTCTGCCGGGTCAAAAACAAGAAAACGCCCCGGATCAAGGCGAGTCCTAAGACAATGGCGCCGAACACCAGCAAGCTTTTGAATATCGACCCGGCCACTTGCTCGCCCACGGCAAAACCTTGGTGCATCCGGTAAAAAATCAGGACATCCTCCACCATGTTGATGGCTCCGCGAACGATCTGCGCTGGATACACCGCAAAAAGATTGGAGGCGGTGACGAAGAGAATTCCTAAAAGCAGGTGTTGCTTATATTTCCACAGGTATGGATTCAGGGCTGAGAGTGCACGCATTCACGGTAGATTTGGGGGGCAAAGGTAAGGAGAGAAGGTCGATTTTGGATGGGAAGAAGTCACTGGACATGCGAAGGGGGGGAGAAATCGGAATCTGGAGGCGAATCAGCGGGGAAAAACAGGGGATCTTCCTTGGCTTGCCTGTTTTTGCGTATTATGGAGCCATGAAGACAACCCTCACATGGATCGGATGGTTTATGGGACATTTGTCCCTTTTGGCACAACCAGTAGAGTTTGCCGGAAGCTTCGAGCAACTCCAAGCTGCAGGGAAAGCACAGCAAAAACCGTATGTGGTGTATTTCTACGGAGAAGCGCCCTGCAATGCTTGCACCCAGATGGAATCTCAGACATTGAAAGATCCCGGAATCGTCAAGCTACTGGGCAGCCGTTTTTTATGGATGAAGTTAAATGCGGAATCGACTGATCGTCAGGGCTTTCAATTGGCGGCCTTGCACCGGGTGAGCCTGTATCCGACCTTGCTACTTTTCACGCCCGACGGCACGTTGAGCAAGTCATTGATTGGCATGCAGACCCCGTCGATGATGCGACGAGAGCTCGATCAGCTGTTGCCAGCGCCCTCCCCACCCGTAGCGGTTGTGCCGCCTAAACCAGTGGTTGCCCCGACGCCTGCAAGTGCTAGCACCCGGTCGCGCAGCCAACCACATCCAGGCTGGTGGCAAGTCGAAACCAAACCGCTTCCAAGTCAGGGATATGGCGTGCAGGTGGGCGTATATGCCAACTATGAAACCATTCTTCAGGAGCTGAATCGTCTTACTGGTGCATACAATTACCCGATGGCGATTCGCGCGGAGACGCTGCGCGGCAAGACGGTGTTCAAGCTGGTGTTTGGGCCTTTTCCCGACGAGGAGCGAGCGCGGCAATTCAAGTCGCGGCTGGACCGCGGGGAAGGCTTGCGTACGGTGGTGATTCTCATGAGCGAATAAGCTCTGTGTCGTATTTGCTAGAGCATCTCAATTATCACTCAGCCCATTCGGTTGAAAGTGTGCAAAGTGAAAATCACACCGAGAAGCTGGTACCACATCCGCAACTGTCCTTTGCATTGGGATTGTTGAACACAAATCCGCGGTCGTTGAGGCCGGAATGATAATCTACTTCCATCCCGAAGACGTAGAGCGAGTGGCGCTTGTCCATGACGACTTTGAGTCCGTCAATATCAAATTCTTCGTCAAATTCTTCCTTTTTGTCAAAATCAAGCACATAAGTCAGTCCCGAGCAACCTCCGCCTTTCACCCCCACTCGCAGCGGTTGGTCCTCTGGGCGATTTTCACTGACTATAATCTCCTTTAGCGCTGCAATTGCTCGGCTGGTGAATGTGACTTGTGTCATTTGTACTTCTGTCATCTTGGGCTTCCTTTGCTGAGTGATTTTGCGGTTTACAACGTAAATTTACCTTATTCGTTCCACACCTCCATCCTCTGTTATGTCCGAATTCACCCAGCCGCCACTCTTTTCTGACTTTCCCAGCATCAGTGCTTCCGAGTGGCGTCATCGCATTGAAAAAGACCTGAAAGGCAAACCCATAGAGCGACTTTATTGGACAGTTCCCGATGGATTTTCTCTGGCACCCTTTTATCAGGCCGATACCGCTAGCGCCGCGTCACATGATACGCGCCCGGGTGAATTTCCTTTCCGAAGAGGCTCTGTTTTTCAGTCGGAGCAGGCAGGCTGGCAGACCGTGCAGCCCATCACAGCGGGAATCAAAGCAAGCCAGACTCTTCAAGAAGCGATTGATGCAGAAGTAGGAGGGATCCTACTTGAGGGCAAACCAGCTCACATAGAACCGCTCTTGAGGGAGTTTCCCATTTCGGCCCTGGCGCTTCATCTGCGGGTCTCACATTCGCCACACGCCCTTTGTCAGGTGCTTCGCCAGACTTGTATCGACCGCGGGATTCCTGCTTCGCACCTCACAGGCACATTGACCTGGGATCCTATGATGACAGCGGCGATGGCGGGAAAGTCAGTCGATTCGGCAGATCTCGCCACCTGGGTCGAGGTCCAGAAAGAAATGGCTGATTTTCCGCATTTCAGAATCTTAGGCGTGGATCTGAGTCAGGTCGCGGAAGAAGGTGGAAGCCACAGCATTCAGCTCGCGTTGGCGCTTTCGGCGACGGTCGAATATATAGATCTGCTCCACCAGCATGCCCATCTAAGCTCTGCTCAATTGGCTCCATCATTGCACTATCAGTTTGCGATCGGGGGCTCCTTTTTTCTTGAGCTTGGCAAATTCAGGGCTTTTCGTCAACTCATCGCCCAAGTGCTCAAGGCACACGGACTCGACGACACTGCCAGCCTGTCGCCATTTGTGATGGCGAGAAGTAGCCAGCGTCTCCTCACTCACTACGACCACCACAGCAATTTGCTACGGCATACCACTCAGGCCATGTCTGCGATTTTGGGTGGCGTAGAGGCATTGGCCTTAGATCCTTTTGACGGGTTACAAGCATCCGGCGCTACCACGGGCGCTCGCCTCAGCCGCAACATCCAGCAGTTGCTACGTCATGAGTCCTATTTTGACAAAGTGATAGATCCTGCCGGAGGTGCCTATTATGTCGAGGAAGTCACCCACCAATTGGCCATCAAGTCTTGGGAATTGTTTCAGCAGATCGAATCAGTGGGGGGGATCGGTGCCTATGCGAGTAGCGGCGAACTTCGCACGGCACTCGCAGTCCAATCTCTGGCAGCAGAGCAGGAATTTGCCAAGCGCAAACGCGTCTTGATCGGCGTGAATCAGTCGCCAGATACCAACGAAGTTCATCCAGATCTGGTGTTGCCTCCGACTGATATCCGCTTGGCGGCTCCATTTGAGGCGCTGAGGACTCGAGTTGATGCATTTGGGAAAAAGAGAGGCGCGAGACTCCAAGCATTCATTTGGCAATTTGGTGACGTCGCCATGCGAAGTGCTAGAGGGCAGTTTAGTCGAAATCTCTTCGGCTCAGGCGGATTTTTCATTCAAGAAAATATCTTTCACGACGACCTTGATTTGGTGAAAACCGAAGCACAGCATCATCAACCAGATGTGGTGGTGATTTGCAGCAGTGACGCAGAATATTTTGGCACTGGAAAAGAGCTACTAGCGACCCTCCGCGCATCCCTCCCTAATGCAACTGTGATCATTGCAGGGAAGCCAGAAGGCTGGGAGACCCTTGGCGCAGATGGGTGCATATTTGCTGGTATGAACGCCTACGAATTTCTCCTTCAGCTGACTACCAAGTGGGTGGAAGGGCAGTAGGAGGTTGAGGCAAAAAATAGGTCAACGACGGAAAATGTATGGAACGGGCGAAGGGGAGGCGTATTTTTTTGAATAAAAACTCTCAAACATCGATTTCTTTACCGAATTCGAGCTGGAGATGAGATCGAATGATTCCTACGGCCAGGTAAATCAACACAGTGTCAGCCAAGGCCACCAAGACCTTGAACATCCAGCCGTCGATGATCATGCTTCCGATTTCGTTCCAAGGCGAGACGCCTATAAATACCACAGTAATCACGAGGGTCGTATCAACCAGTTGCGACAAGATGGTTGAGGCATTATTGCGCAGCCAGAGGTGGCGACCCTGCGTGAGATTTTTCCAGAAATGAAACAGCCTTACATCTACCAGCTGAGCGACAAGGTAAGCAAGCATAGAGGCTCCAATGATGCGACTGGAGTTGGAAAACACCTGGTCGAAGGACTCGTTGCTCACTGGCGAGTTCTCGATTGCAGGGAAGTACGAAGCCAGAAACAAGATCAAAAGCACGAATAAACTCGCAAAAAAGCCCACCATTACCACTTGACTCGTTCTTTTCCGACCGTAGATTTCTGAGAGAATATCAGTGAGCAAAAACGTAATGGGGTAGGGGAGCACGCCCGCGGAAATGGTGAAACTGGCAAACCCCAAATCAACCGTGACAAATTTGTTTGCCACGAGATTGGTCGCAACCAAGGCAGTGATAAAAAGAGAGGCCAACAGGAGAAAGAGAAATTTAGCTTTTTCTTCTACTGATTTGGCAGGGGTCTCCAATAGATTTGGTGAAATCATGGCGAAACAACCAGAAAAATACGCAAAAGTTTAGTGAATAAAACCGCAGGAATATCAGGGGATGGTTCCATGGTTGGGAATAGCGATGAAGGCAGGAGAGTCTGAGGTCCCCAATATGTTACTGTAAGGGGAATGCAAGTGAGGAGCGGTGAGGCTACTAATACTTCACCCAACGGAGATTTTTTTGCTCTGCGCCTGATTGAAGTTGAAGCAAATACACGCCTTTGGGGAGGGGAGGTAATCCCATCGATTGATTGCCAGCGGGCAATCGCTCCTTGAGAAGCAGTCGCCCATCCGCTGTGTACAAACTGACCATAAGTGGAGTCGGCGTATCAAACGTAATCGAATCCCAACCAGGATTGGGATATGCCTTCACTGATTCGAAGAGGGAAGTAGGAGCTTTACTAGAAGTAGTGGTAGTGGCCTGTGAAGCGAACAGAAATTGGTAGGCGTCACCGAATTCTCTTTCCCAGAACCACTCGCTGTGTGCTCCATCACTGAGCACCCGGGTTTGAATTTCTGCTGGCAAATAGCCGATAACCAGAAGGCTATCAGCCATCCGCAGACAATTCTGAGCTACTGAAGCGGGTTCTTGCCCGCCAGCGAGAAAGTACACGCGTGAGTCTGGTAGATAAACGGCATTCGAGGCTAAGTGATAGATCGAGTCCGAAAACCAAAGGGAGGGAGAGAAAACGCCTGCTCTCGAGAAAATTTCCGGGTACTTAAGCAAACCAGAAAGGGCCATCAATCCGCCCATGCTGCTCCCCATGATGGCGGTGTGACCTCGGTCAGGAAGGGTTCGAAAGCTACTGTCGATGTGCGGTTTGATCGTTTGCACCACGAATTCCAGATAGGCCTCTCCATCACCGCCGCCGTATTGGTCATTTACCCAGATGGAATATTCGTCGATGCGATCGCTCCCTCCATGATCAATCGCCACCACAATCACACCAGAATCACCCGCCTGCTCCAGCTCTGTGAGTGTCTCATCGACCTTCCATTCCCCGCTGAAGGAAGTCGTTGCGTCAAATATATTTTGACCATCTTGAAGGTACAGGACCGGATATCGGCGTGTACTGTGGGGATAGCTGACAGGTAGATAGATCCAAATGCGCCGAAATCGCCCCAATTGTGGCATCCAAAATTGCTCATCGAGTATTTGTACCTGCTGGTTCGCTGTGGATCCACTGTTACTGGTGCCTTCCCAGCTGAGAATTTGGAGCAACAATGTGTCCCCATTTCCATACACATGGCTCCGGTTAGGCCTCATTCCTCCTTGAGCATTGCCTTCGACGCTTGCCCAAGACCCGCGCGTGAATTTGAATTCCAAAGTACCCGTTCCAGCAGGAACCGTGTAACCCCACTTCCCTTGTGGTAAAGCTGTCATGGGGCTGCCTGCTGGGTCCCAGCCATTGAAATTGCCTGCCACAAAGAGAGCACTTCCTGCAGGTGTGTTGCTGGGAACTTGATCTACCAGCAGGGTGACCTGCGCCAAAGCACACGGGCAACCAACAAACCAAAGGATAATATACCAAACTATTTTATAGATGCTGCGCATGCAACAAAGGTAGGGCTTCCGCCGGGGTTTTTGAGTTTTTTTGGGAATGGAATAAGAGGCCATTAATCCGGGGCTTCGAGAGCCTCAGCCTCCGGATGTCTTTGCCGA
>DAITMB010000027.1:0-26796 GCA_036835375.1 Bacteroidota bacterium | reverse complement strand
GAGGCTCTCGAAGGCAGAGGCCATTAATCCGGGGCTTCGAGGGCCTCAGCCTCCGGATGCTGGATGCCGATGCCAAAATCACATAATTTTTTTTGCCAAAATGTCATTATCTCTTTACATTTTTTCATGAAATCGCGCCATTGTGGCAATATGTTCTGTTGGCATGTAGCTTGTTGAGGATAGGGTGTCGTTCTTTCCTCTCATGTTGTACCACAAAATTATTTTACAGCCATGTCACTCATCAAACGTACATCACCTACGGCCCCTGGGTTTTCCCGATTGTTCGACGATTTTTTCAACAGCGACCTCTTCGAGTGGTCCTCTCGCAACTTTTCAGGCAATGATGCCACTCTCCCTGCCGTGAATGTGAAGGAAAATGAGGACTCATTTGTGGTAGAAGTGGCAGCACCTGGAATGAGAAAGGAAGATTTTAAGGTAGAGCTGGTTCACAATCGACTCAGCATTTCTTCCGAGCGCCGGGAGGAGCAAAACTCTCATGAATCGGATCGATATTCACGAAGAGAGTTTAGCTACGCGAGTTTCACGCGGAGTTTTACTCTGCCAGAGTTGGTCGAAGCTGAGAAAATAGAGGCTCGCTATTCTGATGGGATTTTGTCGCTGCACATCCCAAAGAAGGAAGAGGCAAAACCCAAACCTGCTCGACTCATCGAAATTTCCTAAGTGACCTTTGGTGTACCTCTGTACAGGCCAAAGGGGGTTTCTTTGAGCGCAAATGGGTAATGAAAAAGGACAGGCATGGGCCTGTCCTTTTTCATTACAGGTGAAAAATATCCTGATCCCACTGCGGAGCGGAACACCACGATGTTTTTGGTGAATTTTATTTGGACTAGTTCTAAATAACAAACATC
The DNA here is from genome assembly GCA_036835375.1 of Bacteroidota bacterium. GTDB lineage: Bacteria > Bacteroidota > Bacteroidia > J057 > J057 > JANQTF01. The sequence continues at coordinate 25,927 of DAITMB010000027.1, read as the reverse complement.
TTTGCTTCCTCAGAGCTGCAATGGGCATTGTACGCTCCTATAGGCGGGAATCATACTGGTCTAGCAAATAAAAATTCCGCCTTCTGGGCATTTGATCATGCACATTCCCCCCTGATGAAGTCAATACTGAAAGATTCGAACCTATGGAACTAACACAACATACCCTTTCTCATCGATGGGCAGAACTCCGACAAGATTCTCCACAGCTCCGCATTCGAAATGCAGCGGCAATCCTCGGATGCTCCGAGGCGGAGCTTCTCGCTACACAAGTAGGCAACAAGGTCCAGCGGCTTCGCCCTGAATTTGCTTCGATTCTTTCTGAAATCGAAACCTTGGGCAAGGTGATGGCCCTCACTCGCAACGAAGAAGTCGTGCACGAGCGCAAGGGTGTGTACCTGAATCCTTCGCTGGAAAATCCGCACGTGGGACTATTTGTAGGGGAGGACATAGATCTACGAATTTTCTTTCAGTGCTGGGCACATGCTTTTGCGGTGGAGGAAGAAGCCAAAGGGGGCTTGCGTCGTAGTTTGCAGTTTTTTGCCTCGGATGGGGAAGCGATCCACAAGATCTACCTCACACCTCATAGCGAGGTGGAAGCCTACGAGGCATTGGTCGATAAATATCGGTCAGATGTGCAAACACCTGAAGTCTCTGTGCAACCCCTACCAGCGCCTACGCCAGAGAAGCTGGATGAAGACATTGCCGTAGCTGAGTTCCAGCAGGGATGGTTGACCTTGCGCGACACGCACGACTTTTTTGGCTTACTCAAAAAATTCGGGGTCACGCGTACCCAAGCTTTGCGCCTCGCACCGCCCGGTGGCTTTGCTATATCGGTGAAGCCACAGGCTTTACGCACGACCATCGAAATCGCGGCGTTGACCCAAACGCCAATCATGGCCTTTGTGGGAAACAAAGGAATGATTCAGATTCATACAGGACCCGTGAAGCGACTGCTCGATCATGAAGGCTGGTTCAATGTCATGGATCCCGATTTCAATCTCCACGTGAAAGAGGCCGGGATTTCCTCTTGTTGGATTGTGCGAAAGCCCACGGAAGATGGTATGGTCACGGCGCTAGAGTGCTTCAACGAAGCGGGGGAGCAAGTGCTACAACTCTTTGGTAAGCGGAAACCTGGTATTCCGGAGCTACCGGCGTGGAAGACCCTGATCGAATCCATCGAGTCAAGATATGCATGATCTATCGATCAACTGCAAAAAAAGCAGGAGAGGACCATGAGGTTGCTCTCCTGCTTTTGTTTTTGGCTCCAATCTTAGCCTCTATCGCTTGATCAAATTTCGGGACACGACGCCACGAGAAGTGCTGATCTGTACGACGTACAATCCTGCGGGCAATGTGCTTGGTGCATCCCAGCGCAATAGTTGTGTGCCGGGAAGCAGCCGTTGTTGAGATAGTTCGTCGAGGCGCTGTCCTTGGCCATTGTAAATCGAAATGGCGACATCCGTAGCTTCCCCGATTTCCAGCTCTATGTGTATTCCATCGACAAAAGGATTGGGATATACTTCCAGCCGCTGAAACAATGTTTCAGCGCGGTCCAGGCTCGACGTGACGCTGACGCTGACAGGCTCGGTAAAACAGGAGCTGTCCATAGAGGTGACAGTCCGAATACGATAGTCGTACTGGCCATTATCTAAGCCAGTGTCGAGATAGGAAGTGGCATTGCCGCTCACGGTAGCGAGAGATGTGAACCCTGCGCCATCTTTTTCTCGCTCGATCAGAAATTCGCTGTCGAAGATACCGATGTCAGTCCAAGTCAGTTCTACCTCTCCATTGGGGAGACCTGTTGCCTCCAGCTCAATGGGCCGCACGGCATACTCAAAACGTTCGACCAGGCTGTTGAGATATTCTTCCAGATTGGTATAGCCGTCACTGTCATCGTCGTCATTTCGGTCATCGGCGTCATTGGGGTCGAGTCCGCGGTTCAACTCCCAATCGTCAGGCATTCCGTCATGATCGCTATCTAGTGGCGGAGTAGTGGAAGCCAAGGTCGGCCATCCGCCTACGTCGGTCTGAGAATCAATGATGCCTCTAGGCAAGCTACTGAAGGCACCGCCGTAGGTCGCGGTTCCAGTACAGGTCTCCATGATCACGCGTTTGTCCACGGAATCGCGATTGGGGAGCACCGCACCGCTATTTGCCAGCACATATTCAAAGGCAACTTCAGGGCTTTGCGTGCTATCCATTTCAAATCCAAATGGCTCAATGACCCTGATTTGGTCTTTGACCGCAGCCGAGACGCCTTGTACCGCGTAGGTCCAATTGTCATCCGTAGCGAGGGGGAAACCATACAAGAAGTTACCCTCTACGTGCCATAAGCTATGCCCAAATGCATTGCTGCTTGGCTGGAGGACGCGAAATCTCACCGCATTGTTGTTCGTGGCAGGACCATATTTATAGTAATTGTTGACCATGTTGATCTGGGCTTTATTGCCATCGATCTCACTCGGATCACCTCCATAGGAACTGTTGAAGCCCCAATTGTAAATGACGTTGTTTCTAAAATCAACACGTTCGTCCCAATTTGCTTCGTAGCGTGCACCATTGAAGCGGGGATTGCGGCTGCTATGGTGAGCGAGGAGATTGTGGTGAAAGCTGGAGTTGTTTCCTCCCCAAATACCGCCATAGCCGTGGTCGCCCTTGGAGTGAACAGAGCGATACAGGCTTTCAGAAATAATGCACCATTGCATGGTCGTATTAACATTCTGATACAGAGAGGCTACTTCATCGATTCCCCAACTGAAGGTGCAGTGATCTACGATGAGGTTTTGTACGTCATTGGCAGATAAGGCGTCATTTTCCTGATTGGCTTGATCACCGAGCCGAGCGCGGAGGTAGCGGATGATGACGTTGTTTGCTCTCACGACAATGGGATAATTGGCGAGGCAAATCCCATCTCCTGGGGCAGTTTGGCCAGCAATGGTGAGGTCGCCACGGTTGATGGTGAGGGATGAATTCAGGAAAATGGTACCTGAAACCCTGAACACGATTGTCCTGGCCCCCGGCGTATTCACTGCTGCACGCAGGCTACCGGGACCCAGGTCGTTTAGGTTGGTGACTTCAATGACCACCCCGCCACGACCACCTGTGGTATTTTTGCCATAGCCATCTGCTCCCGGAAAGGCGGGCAAAGAGTTGAGGAAATTGGCTTCAATGACGTAATTCTGGTCCATGAGGAGGGAGAGCGGTTGCGTCTGGGTGTTGATGTCTCCAGTCCACCCTGCAAAAGAGTAACCTGGATCAGGCACAGCGGTGAGGGTAATCCTGCTTCCAGCTAGGGCAGAGTCGCCTACCGCTGTGGTACTCGCAGTGCCCCCGTTGCCGCTAGTCACCAATAAGCTGTAGTAAGGAAGGGGCAGAGTATCACTTTTGATTCGAAGGTGATCCATATTGGGAGCGCCTTCTGGATTGATTGCCACGAGCTTGACCCGATTCACTCCCGCTACGAGTTGTGCCGAAGTGCTATCATACACATAGTTGGAGAACGCCCCTGAAAAGACGAAATCTAGGGTGTCCGTTAGCACTTGGTTGACATAGACTTCCATGGGCCGGGCCGCAGGTGATCCGAGGGCATATCGAAATTCGAGGGTATCGGTCACTGGGCTAGCGACGTGGAAAAACCACTCAATGAATTCGCCTGTGATGTTGTCGGTGTTGACGAACCCAGTGCCTGTGTAGCCAGTGTGATTGTTGTCGATGCTTCCCGAAGAGAAGTAAGCATCTTCGGCTTCGAGGATGGTTTGGGACAGGGCGTGGGTCGAAAATAGAAGAGAAAGCGCCACCAAAGTGGAGCTGAGTAGTTTGGAATAGGAGTAGCTCATAATGTTTCGTGTAGAAATTCGAAGTGGAAATATCCCCAGATCCCTCTCTGGCAGCGCTTCGATTTCTTTCAAATCCTACACTTTTTTTTCTAAGGCAAAGAGCTGAATCAACGATGCCTTGACTGCTGGCAGAATGTTGATTCATGAATAGAGACTATTCGGCCTTGTCCCTTTATTAGTTAGTGAAATTCATTTGGGCTATCCTGGCTCCAAAACGACTGTTCAATATTCTCTATCTCCAACCTTTACACGATGAAAAGGAAACTACTATTTTTTGTGGCACTGACTGTATGCATGGCTGTGCCCAGCTTTGGCCAACAATGGCTCTTCTATGATGCTTCGGTACTCCCGTCAGCGACCGCTGGTCAATCTTTGGACTTGAGCGCGCTGAGCCAAAATTCGCCCGGACCCAATTTTGAGGAAGTCATTTTGGCGGATCCCGACATTTCAGGTAACTCTCTGCTGCGATATGTCTCGGCTGATGCTTCGAGCACCAAGATGTATCTCTTTCAATTCGAAGACGCTGTTGGCACGCCTTGGACGGGCGCTGATCTCACCTTGGTAGCGAGGATCAAGGGCCTGGATGATTGGCAAGCATTGGGACTTGATCGGATATTCGACTTGCAATATCGCGTGGCAAGTGCTGGTTTTCGGGACGAATTGCGGATGCATTACGATGACAACAGTGTGGAACTCGATCGCTCGGGGGGCATCACGTTCCAGACCGGAATGGATCTCACCGACTGGCATGTGTACCGGATCGCCATTTTTGGCGACAGCTCGGTGGTGTACCTTGATGAGAACCCGGTTCCCGTGCTCATTGGGGTTTCTACCGCGACCACTACTGACAATTATTTAAAAATCGGTGATGGATCTGGCGACGCAATCGGCGGCTTGGTGGACTGGGTTGCCCTCGACACCACAGGCGCGTATTCCCCGACGCTCTCTCCGTTGGATTCGGTCATTTTCACGGGCGTGTTTACCCCGCCGCCACCCCCACCGACGCCTGTCACCCCTTCTTGGATGATTTACACAGCCGATCTGCTCCCTACCCAGACTGCAAGTGAACCATTTAATCTCAGCACGTTGAGCCAGAGCAGTCCCGGACCTAACTTCGAAGAAGCGCTGGTGGGCGATCCCGTCATTCCCGGAAACTCTCTGCTGCGCTTTGTAGAGCCTGATTCTTTTGGGTCTCGGATGTATCGGTTCGACTTCCTTGAAGCCCCTGGCACGAAATGGAAAGGGGTAGATTTTACCCTGATAGCCCGGATGAAGGGGCTGGACAATTGGCAGGAACTTGGACTAGAGCGACTCTTTGACCTCCAATATCGGCACGGCAATGTCAACGCGCGGGATGAATTGCGAATCAACTATTCTGATAACTCTATTGACCTTGAACGGTCCAATGTGACGCCCGTCGTGACAGGAATTGACGTCACAGATTGGCATATCTATCGCATTGCAGTGTTTGGTGACAGCTCTGTCGTTTATGTGGACGAAGATCCGAATCCTGTGCTCATCGGCGTATCTACCAGTGGCACCACGGATACCTACTTCAAAATGGGAGATGGATCCGGCGCTGCCGTTGGGGGCTTGGTGGATTGGGTCGCACTGGACACGACGGGTGCTTATTCTCCACTTCAGACGGCCCTTGATTCCACGCTGTTTTCTGGAATTGGGGTGCCCCCTACCTTGGCCGATGTGGTATTCATCACGCGCCAAGACTGGAAGGATGACAGCGGAAGTTATGGAGACTCGCTCTTCGTTGCTGCGCTTCACAATGCGGGCTACAACGTCATTTTGCCTCCTTATGCGGACTTCTCGACGGTGGACTCTGCCGACGCAGAGATTCTCAAAGCTGCCGACCTCGTCGTATTGGGGAGAGGAATATCCAGCGGAGATTTTGCTGCGGCTGACGATAGCATCTGGGAACAGCTCGAAAATCCCGTCATTCTCATGAGCAACTACGTCGCTCGCGCCAATCGCCTCCGGTGGTTTGCATCCAACGAAACGCCATACGGTGTTCGATTTGGGACACTCCAAGCCACAGTAGAAACGCCTGATGACACCGTGTTCACCGGCGTAGATGTCTCCAGCGGCCTGATCGATTATGCCGAAGACGAGATTAGCATGATCGCTGTGGATCCTGCTACGATCAATGGAAAAGTACTCCTGAGCCTCGCCAATGGTCCATTGGCCTACATTGTCGATACCAACAATGGCGCTGTGACCGATTCGGTGGAGCTGTCGGCTTATGATGGAAATGTGCTCATGGCAAGGTTTGCACCCGGTGACTCGATGTTTCTCGGTGGCCCAGTAGGAGGGAATGCTGCGGCAGTGCCTGCTGGATGGCGCACATTTTTCACTACGGGCGATGACCACGAATTCGATACCCTGCAACAGCGGCGCTTATACAATTTCTATGTCTTCCCCGATGTGATGAAGCAGGTCTTTCTGAATGAGGTCGATTACCTGCTCCGTGGACCTGTGAAGGACACGTCATCTAACATCTCGATTGATCGGGAAAAATGGCTGGGATTTGCCGCCAAGGCCTACCCCAATCCATTTCAACACGAGGTGACGATCCAATTGGAACTGGAAGTATCAGGAAGCGCACAAGTAGAATTACTCAGCGTAGAAGGCCGTTTGATCCAAAGGATCCCCCTCGGTCATCTGGGCGCGGGGCAGCACCATGTATCGATTGCAGGCGAAGCATTGCCACCCGGCCTGTATTTCTTTCGAGTAGAAGTCAATGGACGTTCTGCCAACGGAATTTTGCAAAAGCAGTAGTTTGGTTTTGGGATTTTTTCAGAGAAAGCCAGTCCATCGTTGGACTGGCTTTTTGTGTGCTATAACTTATTGCCGTGAAAACGTGATGATGCTGTAGAAATAGAACCAGTTTGATGGTTACTTTGAGAGAGCATCTCGCCATGCTTAAACACGCGATCTGAATGTGAGTGCTTCAGGCCGCCAACCTTTCCCGGCAGGTTTGTACCTGCTTCGATTCCAAGCTGATGGTCAATCTTCGTATGTCAATCTCATCAAAGAATAATCACGATGAACCGCTATCTCATTCCCACCCTGGCTTTGCTCATTTTGTGTTCCTTTTCTGCTTGTAAGAGCAACTGCCCGAAGACTTGACGCCATTTAGCCCTGCTAATTGTCTGGTGCAAAGTTCGGAGTATTTGATTCCACTAGTGGATAGCTGCCGCATCCAGCCCTTTGCGCCAATGGGGAACATTTATACTCCGCCGGAGGAGCAAAAGTATTTGTATGGAAATCCGATAGTGATTGATTCCTATCCTGAGATATTAATTTATGTAAGACATAGAACTGACACCGGAGGGGTAGCAGCATTTCCGCAAATTTGGACAATAAATATGTGTACGGGAGAGAAAAGCTTACTCTCATCAGAATTGGTGTCCGAAATATCTGTATCTAAAACAGGTTGGATTATGTATCGAAGGTATGATGGAAACTGGAGGATAAAAGTGAATGGAGACAGCCTGACCCAACTGGGAAAATTGATGACGTATTTTGACTGGCATCCCTCAGGAACAAAAATGATAGGGTTAACGCTTGATGACAAGTGGGCATTACTGGATGCTGATGGCCAAATCATCCAAATGCTAGATTCGATCCGTGGGCATCGAAGTCCACGCTGGTCCCCTGACGGAGAGCATATCGCCTTTTCTGGATATACCAATGATGGCAGTTTTGTGTATATGTATGATGTAGCCAGTCAGCAGATCAAACAAATTCCTGCGCCACTCAGTCTGGGGCATCGTTTCTGGCTCGACAATGATCATTTACTGATTTCTCACCAGTCTGGCGATATCGTCAAGCTCAATATTCACACTCAGCAAATTGTGGATGTGATCAAACCTGCTTGCGTGAATAAAGACTATGCTGCCTCTTCTTTAAGCCCGGATGGACAGCTCCTTCTGTGTGGGTATAACATCAACGAAGAAACCGCTCCCGGCAGTCCGCTCCTCAAGCGCTACACCAAGCTGGTGGTCATGAACCTCGACGACAGCAATGAGCGGGAGATTGTGGTGGAATAGGGTCAGGGGGCCGCTCTATCTACCTGTCATTGCGATCGCAGCCAGCCCGCGGAAACGGACTGGCTGCGATCGAAAGTGAGACAAGAATGCCTTTTTGGTGCTGAATCCGCGAAGTCGGATCCTTTTGATTCCCCTTCCCTGATAGGATCCCTCCTACTTAGACGATTTCGAGAACACGATACCAGCCTGCTCAAACTCCAAGCTCGCAAGAATGAAAGGTCCGGTCGCTTTGGGATCGTCGTTGCGGACGGGTTCGCTGATATAGTATTCAAAAGATCCGTCCCGATAGGGTTCCCCGCCGAGTCCAGCCACAGAACAGCACTTGCTGATGGTCATGGCACCACTGCTGTCAACAGTGATCAAGTGATCGATGAGTCCTTGAAAAGCTTTTTGAGCGGTGGCCATGTGCGCTTTGTCAAGATATCCTCGGTTCGCGCCCCGCGCCAGTGCATAAGCAAACATGCAGGTCGCGCTGGCTTCTTCATAATTTCCTTCCCGTTCGGGAAGATCCATGACTTGATACCAGAGTCCCGTCTTCGCATTTTGATGAGAAGCCACCACGGTTGCCTGCTGCGCCAGCATATCCAGCACCTCGGCTCTTCCTGGATGATCTGCCGGCAGATGGTCGAGGACATCTACAAGGGCCATGAGGTACCAGCCTACGGATCGGCCCCAGATGTGAGGCGACTGCCCTGTCTGTGGGTCTGCCCAACGCTGCAAGTGGCTTTCGTCCCAGCCATGTCTCAGAAGGCCTGTTTGGGGATCGAGGGTGTGTTTTGCGACCAGGGTGAGCTGGTGAACCACCTCGTCAAATGCAGCAGGCTCTTCGAATTTTTTGCCATATTCAGCTAAATATGGCGATCCCATATACAGACCATCGAGCCACATCTGCCAAGGGTAACGGAGCTTGTGCCAATATCCTCCATCGGTGGTCCTTGGTTGCCAATGGAGCTGTTCCCTAAGCGAAGCCATGGCACGGCGATAGCGTATGTCTCCGGAACGCTCATAGAGGAGGAAGAGCATCTTGCCGGGATTGACGTGATCGATATTGAACTCCGTGACGTCATAGTCGCGGATCTTGCCCTGCGGGTCGATCATGGTATCAGCGTATTCCTTGGCGTATTCCCAATAGCGCTCGTCGCCTGAGTGTTGCCAGAGTCGCTGCATGGACAGCATGATCAGGCCGTGGGTGTAGGTCCACCGTGGACTATCTCGAAAATCATTCGTCCAAGGCTCGGGATGTTCCTTGATGATCGAGAGGGCCATCCGCTGGGACCAGGTAGCGTCCTCGGGAATGATGACAACGGACGACTTTTTGGGGGTGGAAGAGCCGGACCCCCGAATGTCGGTGAGGCAGGAAGATAGGAGCAGAGAACCTGCCAAGAGGAAGGCAATCTTACCCGCGGGCATAGAAAGATAGGTAAGCATGTGTGAGGAAACTTGAATAATAACAAAAGCCGGAGCATGGCGTGAACCGCCGCCCCGGCAACCCTACTACTTCTCGTCAATAACCGGGGTTCTGGTAGCCTTCGCTGTTGCGCATGGCATCTATCTGATTTTGCGGAATGAACCGCAACGCGTGGTACTCCTGGATATTGGGTGCAGCATCCGTGTTGTGAGCTTTGACACGCTCCACAAGTTTGCCAGTACGCTTGAGATCAAAGAAGCGCTGATGCTCCGTCGCCAATTCGCGGCCCCGTTCATCCAGGATAAAGTCGAGATCCACATCTGCTGCGGTGATGCGCATATCTGCTTCCCTTCCTGCCACTGCTCTCACTTCGCGCAAGGCATTGAGAAGATCGGTCGCTTGGGCGGTATTGCCACGAAGCAGCTCAGCTTCCGCTGCAATGAGGTACAGCTCTGAGATACGAAACACTGGCACATCACGCTTGGAAGCACCGATGGTAAGATCCAAGCGAGTGCTGTCTTCATAGCGCTTGGTGATCGGAAAGTAAAACTGGCGGTTGATGATGGCATCGTTCGGGCTGCCATCGGGGAGGTACATGTCGTTGATGTCCACGATCGCGTAGCCCTTGGTAGGATGGAAGGCGCGAAGATCTGTCGGCGAAAACCGTGCTTTTTGAGATTCAGGCACTGGTGTTTTCGAAAAATAGATGGCTGTGTCTCCTAGATTGAACATCGGCTGGAGCTTCAGGGAGTCGGGAATAGGAAATTCCACTCCGTCGATAAAGTACGAATTGCCCCGCCAGCGTGGCCTTGCAGCTTCTGTGTTACAGTACCAGACACTCTTGAAGGAGCTGTGAAAGCGCTCGTCAATTTCGGCATCGTAGAGGTCCAAGAAGAACTTGGTGGGCATGTATCGCTGAAATCCACGGCCATTATTGAGGTCGCGAATCATTCCCCAAGAAAGGTTCTCATAGCGTATTTCATACATCACGTGGCCTTGATTGCCGCCTTCCCGCTGGATCAGTCCGGCTGCATTGTAAGCGGTTCCATCAGGAGAAGTCAAGCCCGAGCGAGAGTACTGGAGGTCCGAAGAGTAGTTGACAGCCCAGACGATCTCATCGTTCTGAATTTTGTCAATCCTAAATATATCCGACCAATCGTCCAAAAGCTCGAAATCATAATTATCGATGACGCGGCGGGCATAGAAGGCAGCGCTGTCATAGTTTTCGCGGTAGAGGTAGGTCCTGGCGAGCATCGCCTCGGCGGCAGGCATGGTAATACGACCATATTGATTGTCGGGCCAAGCCACTGGGAGCCTGCTTTTGGCATTGCGAAGGTCCTCGTAAATTTGCTCGTAGAAAATCGAGGTCGGCGTGCGGTTGGCTTCTCTCTCGGCAGTCTCAGTGGGCTCCGTAGCAAAATGCACATCTCCCCAGATCTCCGTGATGAGCCACAGGTAGTGCGCCCGCAGAAACAACACCTCCCCTTTGCGCTGCTCCCGAAGGGCCAGGTCGTCGTATTCTACCTCATCAATCCTATCCAAGACCAGATTTGTGGTGTTGAGTCCCTTGTACAATTCACGCCAAAGGGCACCCACACGCTCTTGTTCTTCCGCATTGGTGAAGGAGTTGTAGCGAGAAAAGCCGATGGTTCGGGTGTCCAGTCCATAGGTATAAATGTCAGTCCCGCTCTCAGTGAGGTCCCAGCCGTTTTCCTTGCCATACCAGGCTCGAAGAGTCACGTAGCTGGCGTTGATCAGTGTTTCGAATGCCTCCGGCGAGTCATCGATGCTGCTGGAGTTGATCCCGTTCAGATACTCTTCCTCTAAGAAGTTTTGGCAGGAACTTGCCAGGAGAAGGAAGCTAAGGAAGAAAATGATATTCAATTTCATGATAAGTAGCAGTTAATTAAGTCAAGTGGAGCAGGAGTGAGAGCCGATGCTGCTGGCGGACTGCACGTAGCGTAAGAACCAGGCAAAGGATGAGGCATCCAATGGTTTTGCCGAATCGATCTTCTCGCCACTCCTGATGGATTGAGAATGCGGTGAGGGAATAATTACTTCAGGGTAATGTTGACACCAAACATTAGCAGGCGTGCCAGCGGGAAACTGATGCTTCCGTTTCGCTCTGGGTCGAGTCCAGGCTCCAGGCTGCTGTACAGAATGAAAGGGTTGCGGGCAGAGGTGTAAACACGCAGTGTTTGAAGGTTCATCCGATTCATAAACTCCCCCGAGAAGTTGTAGCCCAGGGTAATGTTCTTGACCTTGATGTAGGAGCCGTCCACATACTGCAACGTGCTTTCAAAAGGAAGTTCTGCCCGGGAAGCATCGTAGCGGGGGTAGGCGTTGGTGGGATTTTCAGGAGTCCAGTAGTCCACCGCCAGCATGTTGTCATACATCCGGGGGTCGTAAGAGTAGGCACCAGCTTGAATCATTTGGCCCCAGCGCGCATAGATGTTCACGGTGAGGTCAAATCCCTGCCATTCAAAGGTGTTGATCAAGCTACCACTCCACTGCGCCTGAGGCGTTCCCAAGACCACGCGATCATCAAAGTCGATCACGCCATTGTTGTCCACGTCTTCCACGCGAATCTCACCTGGAGCAGTAAAGGTAGGCTCGTCTTCATCTCCGAATTGCCAGATGCCAATTTTATTGAAGTCGTAGTGAACAGCGATGGGTGACCCCACAAACCAGCGGTTGCCTTCGTCTCTTGTCAGTCCCGATGCCAAGGCCACAATCTCTTCCCGCGTACCAAAGTAGGAGTAGTTCGTCGTCCACCGAAACTTCTGATTGTCAACGTTCACCGTTTGCATCAAGAATTCCCAGCCCCAGGAACGGGTTTCGCCTGCATTGACAAACACATTGTCAAATCCAGCGGTAGGGGGGAGCTGATCCTGAAGTAGGAGGCGGTCTGTATTGGCCCGGAAAAAGTCCAGATTACCAGAAATGCGGTCTTTGAAAATCCCAAAGTCCATCCCCACGTTGACCTGCTGCGTGCGTTCCCACTGGAGGTCTGCACTGGCCAACGCAATGGGCCGATATCCGAAGTAAGGGACTTCAGTTCCTGCTCCACCAAACTCATAAAACAAAGGGTCGATGTTCAGACTCGCCGCGGTGGCGTAGGGATCGATGGCGGCATTCCCCGTAGAGCCGAAGCCAGCCCGTAGCTTGAGGTCATTTACCAGTGGCACGCCTTCAAAAAAGGACTCTTCTGCGATGCGCCATGCGAAACTTCCTGCTGGGAAGAATGCCCACTTATTGCCCTCGGTCAATTGGGACGCGCCGTCGTAGCGACCAGATACATTGAATATATAGCGGTCTTTAAAAGTGTAGTTGATACGACCCAGCGCCGAAGCCAAGGCAAACTCGGTGACTGAGCTGGTCGTCTGCTGATTGAGGTTGGAAGCAAAGTTATACCACAGGGTTTGGTCAAATTGCTGCTCTTGTCCAAAAATACTGTAATTCTCGCTGCGTCCATAGCGGATCTCATGTCCGGCAGTGACATTGAAGCGGTGCTCACCGAAGGTTTTGGAGTAGGTCAGGATGTTGTTCCAAAGATAATTGGTGGTGTATCCAAACGATGCACCTGAAGTCGTGAAGCCTTCCGTAGGCACCTTCTGAGGATACATGTAGCCAAAGCGGTTGTTGTTGAAGTCAGCGTTGATGTTGGTGCGGAACGACAGCCCATCGGCGAGTTGCAGTTGGGCATAGGCTGTGGTGAAAATTCTGGTCTCACGAGTCTCTTCTTCATCTTCCAGCCATGCGAGGGGACTTTTGCGCGGATTGGCGAAGTTGGGTTGAAAGATGTAAGTGCCAGTGCTGTCATAGGCGGGCACAATCGGAGACATCAGCACGGCATCCGTAAAGCGTGGACCTCGTCCCTCGCGCTGGCGGTAGGTAATGATGGTCGAGGTACCCACACTCATCCAATCGGTCACCTTGGAGTCTAGGTTGAGACGGTAGGTGTATCGTTCGAAATCATCGGCCTTGATGACCCCTGATTCTTTGAAATAATTGAGCGAAGTAGAATAGGTCGTGCGTGGTCCTCCACCCGAGAAGGAAAGGTGGTAGTCTTGCTGACTTCCGGGACGGGTGACTTCGTCTTGCCAGTCGGTAAAGGTCCCGTTTTCAAAGCCTGTGAGCTCGTCTCCTGGAAAGACGTTGAAAGGATTAGGCTCTTGCTCCCAATTGAAAATGTCCCGGTTGGCATCGGTCTTGGCGCGAATATAGCCTTCGCGGTCGTAGGTCGGCACTTTCTGGAAAGGCTGTGACATTCCATAATAGGTGTTGAAAGACACCTGAGAAGTTCCGCTCTTTCCGCGCTTGGTTGTGATGAGAATCACCCCATTGGCACCGCGTGATCCATACACAGCCGTGGAAGAGGCATCTTTCAAAATCTCAATAGAAGCAATGTCCTCTTGATTGATGTCGATGTTGTCCCCATAAGGCACACCATCCACCAGAATCAGCGGCGCATTGGTCGCATTGAGCGAGCGGCGTCCACGCACGAGGATGTCGAATCCAGCACCCGCACGGCCATTGTCTCGGGAAATCTCGACGCCGGGCACCCGCCCTTGAAGGCCTTCCAGCACGTTGCTCGACTTCACATCAGTCAGCGCAGCACCACGAACGGAAACAATCGAGCCCGCGACGTCACTCTTTTGCAAGGCGCCGTAGCCCACAATTACCACCTCGTCCAGGGACTGGTTCTCTGTGGCGAGGGTGATCTCTACCGTGGACTGGTCTCCTACTGCCATGAGCACACGCTGATAGCCTAAGTAGTCCACCGCAATGGTATCGGTATTCGACACGACAATGGAGAAGCGGCCATCCTCATCAGTGAGGGTACCACTTGTAGAACCCTGAATGACCACCCGCGCAGCAAACAGTGGACCGATGTCTTCTCCAGATACGGTCCCCGTCAAGGTCCTTGTCTGCCCGAAAGTGCTCAAGGGAGAAGCGACCAGGACACTGAGCCATATCCACACTGAGCTTCTGAAAAGAGAGGAAATAGATAATAGATTCATAGCGAAAATGAGGTAGCAGTTACTTTATCCTAAATCAATGCGATTCTGAAAGATCCGACTATTCCGAATTCAACATTTCTCCTCCTCGTTTTGACCGGGGCCAGAAAAGCGGAGAGAAACAGGGAAAAGCAGGGTCTAAGGCCCGATTTTCGACGCGGACTAGCCGCTTGATCTCCATTGGTTTAGGTGAAATCCCACAAAAAAAGCCCCTCTTGAGAGGGGCTGATAAAAAAACACCTACTACAAAGAGCGTGCTGCGCATGGCTCACGCTCCTACTGAAAATTCTTAGGCGATCAAGGAAGGAATACCTGCGTCCCGTTGAGAAATAAGCTGTCAAAAACAGTGGAGGTAGCATGTTCCAACACATTGCCTTCTCGCACCCCTTCAAAGCGGCAGTTGCGAATCACGACGCCCGTGATCGGAAATTCATCATCGTATCCCATGAGCTGAACCCCGTATTGGCTGGCCGCAGAGGTCACATTTTCTACTCGAATGTCGCGCACCACTGGCATGGTGATGGAAATCGTATCATCTAAGGTGTAGCGCATATTCACTTTCACGACCGACTCTTTGACCGTTCCCACCTCTATGTCCCGAAAATACAATTGTTCGATGGTGCCGCCACGCGAGCGATTGGTCTTGATGCGAATAGCGCGATCCAGGTTGGGGCTGTCCATGCGGCATTTTTCCCCAAAAATCTGTCTCGCTCCACCCGACACTTCGCTCCCTACCACAATGCCACCATGGCCATCTTTCATCAGACAGTTTTGCACCACCACCCGCTCAATGGGCACTCCGATGCGGCGACCGTCTTGGTTGCGGCCCGATTTCAGCGCAATACAATCATCACCCGTGTCGAAGTAGCAATCGCGAATCACAACATCCCGGCAAGACTCTGGATCACATCCATCGCTGTTGGGTCCATGGCTGATCACTGACACGCCTTCGATCAACACTCCCTGGCACAGCACCGGATGCATCACCCACATAGGCGAATTGCGAAAGGTCACGCCCTGAATCCATACTTGCTTGCAGCGGTAGGGCTGCACAAAATTCGGTCGAAGGTGGTGTCCCGCGCCAAATACTCGTTTTTCCAGCAGCACTTCCTCGCGATTTTGAGCGATGAGCAAATCCCGGCTAGAAGTGGAGCTGCCATCTGGACCCATTATCGGAAAGTTCTTGGTGCTTTTCCAGGGCCACCAGTGCACCTCGCTAGCCTGCCCGTCGAAAGTGCCTTTTCCCGTGATGGCTATTTGCTCTTTTTCAAATGCATAGATGAGCGGTGAATAATTCAAGCATTCTACGCCCTCCCATCGGGTGTGTACCACCGGAAGATAGTGAGCAGGTTCCGGACTGAACTTCACCAGGGCCTCTTCTTCGAGGTGAAGGTTGACGTGGCTTTCAAAGTGAATGGGTCCTTGTAGGAAATAAGTTCCGGCAGGTACCAGCACCCGCCCACCGCCCGCCTCGGAACAGGCTAGAATTGCGGCGCGGAAAGCCGGCAAGTCATCTTTTTCTCCTTCTGCAAAAGCGCCATAGTCCATCACATTGAAGGTTTGGTCGGGAAATTCGGGAGCCTTTACGGTCTCCAAAATCTCCTGAGCAAGCTGCCAGGGATCGCTCTCTTGCGGAGGCGTGCCGGGCGATGCGCAGCCCATCACAATGGTACATAGCAGCAAGACGCCCCGCAGGCGGAAACATAGAGTTCGGATCAGTGTCATAGTGGAGATAAAGTCAAATGGCGAAGTAGCAGGAAGTAGTCGCACCAGAAAATAGCTGCCATCTGGCCTGACAAAGCGAATTAGCCTGTATAGTTGCAATCAAATGTAGGGTCGCTGCCTTCCCGACAACCCAGCTATTTTTTACATTTTAAGTGCAAAATTTCTCAACCGTCTGAGAATGAATAGAGAGTGATAGCTTTTTGCAAATAGATCTCCGATATTTCCAATGAGCACGAAGAGGAATACATTTCCAACCTCGAAGCAAAAGTTTCCTAGCTTAAGTGATCGACCTTGGCTCATGTGGAGCGCAAACGAGAAGTCAACTTCTCAAAAGCCGAAACAGCTGATCTGTCACGTCGGGAAGTTTTGGGATAGGGAAGGGAAGTGATCTTCGAGTGCTTTCGATGCATGCTGATGGAGGTTGGTGAACCCTACAGAGGATGCCAAGACTAAGACTACCTACTACTACATTGGATCATGAATACAGCGACTCACTATGTATCGCCCTGTGTATCGCCATTTTGTGGCCGCTACGGTTACAAAGCGCTTTTCTTAGGGATTTTATTGATTCTGATCGCACTCGACATCCATGCCCAAGTCCCATATCAACCAGTGAAAGGCTCTTTTCCATTGGAGCCGTGGCGATGGATCGATTTTCCGAAAATTGAGGGGAAGGGCGTTCGCTACTTACACGAATACCAGTCTGACAAGGTGTGGTTCGCCACGAACAACGGCGTCCTCTATTATGACGGCTATCATTACCGCTGTCACACCGAGGCGCATGGCCTCATCGGTAAGCCTGTGCACCTGGTCTTTGTGACCGCAGGTGGCGTGGCCATCGCAGCGACCGACCATGGCGTCTTTCGACATGTGGGCGAAGATCAGTGGAAAGCGGTATTGACCTGGTCCAGCCCCGGCGAAGTGGAATATTCCTCGATAACCGAGCTCTCAGGGCAGCGGCTGATGCTGAGTACCAACCTCGGGGTGATTTGCCTCGGGCTGGGAGAAGCCCCTTGGGTGTACACCACGACCACCCTTCGCAACAAAGTCGAACGGCTGGTTCCCGATGCGCAGATTGTCCCCTTTCCATCCGAAGCCATGGCTTTGGGAGAGGTAGGCAGTGTATCGGATGTGCTCGAAGCCCGGGATGGCCATATCTGGTTTGCTGTGAGTCTGGTGGAAGAAGATCAGGGTTACCTCATTCGCTTTGATCCCAAAGCAACTCGGCAGACCAACCAAATGGAGGACGCGGAGATTTTTTCCAGCCGCCATGGGCTGGTGTGTGGCGGTAATCAAAAGCTGCTTCAGGCAGGAGATGAGCGGATCTGGGTCATCAACGATTCCTACCGCGTCGGCATCAATCTCTACGATGGCACGCGATGGTCCACGATGAGCCTCGGAGAAAAGTTTGGTGGAGACGAATACGCAACGTCGATCTGCCAGACGGGAGATGGCAGCATTTGGATTGGCGGTTTGGGAAAACTCTACAGCTACGACGGCGAAGACTGGCTCCTGTACCAGTCACCTGAGCACAAGGTTCCCGGCAACAAGGTGATGCTTTTTCCAGCTAAAGATGGCTCGCTATGGGTCATGGGCTTCAAGTCTCGCGTCACCTACGTGGACCACTCCAACACTCGCTGGGTGGTGTACCAGGGACTCAACTATCAGGCGGAATCCCCGGAGGGGTTTTGGTTTTTGGACAGCTACGGGAAGGCAGTCTTGCAGCAAGGAGACAAGTGGATGGCCTACGACCAGTCGCTCGGCATGATCGACGCACCCGTGCGAATGATCATGACCTCTCGGGGCCAGGTCTGGGCCGCGGGTTCGCATCAAGGCGTCGCAGCCACTGCCTTCTTTCAAGATGGCCGTTGGCATCGCCAGACTCACCCCCGCCTGAGTTGGGGGATCGATTATCGCGCTGTGTTCGAAGACCGGGATGGTGCCCTCTGGTTTGGAGGCAGTGTGGACATTGCCAAGGACAAAGGTCATATTGGCGGGGTGCTTCAGCTTCTCGACCCGAAGGCACCTACCCTCACGTGGGTCCATCACGAAAATGCTCAAAATGGACTCAGCCAGTCCAATGCCTATGGAATAGGCCAATCAAAAGACGGGAGAATTTGGTTGGGCGGCGGTAAACTATTTGTCTATGATGGGATCAAATGGGAGAGGGCAGAGCAGGAAAATTTGCAGGAATTTGTCAATGAGGTCTTCAGCCGCGATGGATTGCTCTTGGTAGGATCTCGCTACTATGGCATTTACGTCCATGACGGACAAACCTGGAGGCAATTTGACACCGATTCGGGCTTGATCAGCAATACCATCATCAGCCTCTACGCCGACTCCGACAGCAGCATTTGGGCTGTGACAGAAAGTGACATTTCCAGATTTGACGGACATAAATGGGTCAATCATGTGCTGCCTGCGGCGATGAACATGGACGTAGAAGGCGGCGAGTTGATCCGTAGCAACGATGGTTCTTGCTGGATCAATAAATCTCCCCGCGAGTGGAAACGACGCGCCATGAGCTACAACCAATTACCACCTCAAAGAGGTAACAGGTTCATCACGTACCGCTATTTGCCTGACAAGCATCCACCCAAAACCCATTTTCTGGACTTTCCCACCGAGATTGCACCTGAAGGCAATGCCATGATCGCGTGGAGCGGCCAGGACTACCTCGGAATGACACCCAATGAAGCGTTGGAATTCTCCTATCGCTTAGATGATGGCCCATGGTCCAGGTTTAGCCGAGACCGCCGACATGTCTTCACCAACCTCTCCGGCGGCGTTCACCGCGTGGAAGTGCGCGCCCGAGACCTCGATTTTAATGTCGATCCCACCCCGGCAGTGCTCACTTTGCGGGTCCAAGTGCCGGTGTGGCGCCAACCTTGGTTCATCGGCCTGATTTCCTTGTTTGTGCTCACGCTGGCCATCTTTGAGTATCGCATCGTTGTCAAAAACAGTAAGCTCGAAAAGCTCAACCAGGATCAGCGCCTCGCGAACGAAGAACTCCAACAAAAAGGCCAGCGAATTCTGGAGCAGAACCAGCACATCCTCTTGCAGCAAAAAAAGATTATCGACCAAAAAGAGCGGCTCGAAGCTGCTCATGAGCATCTGGCCTGTAGCCATGACCGCATTGAGCAGCAGCGCGATGCACTCAAGGAAATGGTGTCTCAAGTGGAGGAGCTTTCCCGGGCCAAACTCAACTTTTTTACCAATATCTCCCACGAACTCCGCACGCCCCTTTCTCTGCTGATAGGCCCCACTGAGCAACTCATCCGGCGAGGGGACAAAATGGCCGGCGAACAGCGACACGACCTCCTGCAATTGGTTCATCGCAACGCCAATCGCTTGATGGTCCTCATCAACCAACTTCTCGAAATTCGCAGGATTGAGCAGGATTCTCTCGCTTTTACCCCTGAAAAAGGCCATTTTACGCAGAGCGTCCGGGGGATTCTCGATCTGTTCCGCAACCTGGCTGAAGTGCGACAAGTTTCCCTTTCCTTAGAAAATCGACTTCCTCATCCATGGCTTGCCTTCGACAAAGACAAGGTGGAAAAAATCCTCGCAAACTTGCTGTCAAATGCCTTCAAGCACACCCCGGCACGAGGCCACATTCACCTTGTGCTGGAAGTCGTACCAGCCAACTCCTCTGAATTCAGTCATCGAAATGGATCTTCTCCCTTTTTGCGAATGCGCATGGAGGACGATGGAGAGGGCATCGCTGCCCAAGACCTTGAGCGGGTTTTTGACCGATACTACACCAGCCAGGGCGACTCCCACCTTAGCACCGGCATTGGCCTGAGCTACGTCCAGGATCTTGTGCGAATTCAAGGAGGACACATCGACATCGAGAGTGAAGAGGGCACCGGGACCACCATCACGGTAGATCTGCCTTATCTCCCCTGCGCAGAAGTGGAAACTTATGTCAGCTCAGAAATGGAAGAGGACAGAACGTCCGTGGCCAGCATTCATGTCGCAAGCCTCTCCCCCGTGCCGATACCCGCTACACCTAGACAGGCTGAAGACACACGCCAGCGCATTTTGATCGTTGAAGACAATGATGATATGCGGAATTTTCTTCATGCCATCTTCTCTCCCACGTACCTAGTGCAAGAAGCACCACACGGGCTGGAAGGGCTGCGAATGGCCATGGAGCAAAGTCCAGATCTCATCATTTGCGATGTCATGATGCCAGAAATGGATGGGATCGAATTCTGTCGGGAAATCAAGTCGAATTTGTTGACCAGCCATATTCCCGTCATTCTCCTCACAGCTCGCAAGCAGACGCCCCAAAAGATCGAAGGCTACCACACCGGAGCTGATGATTACATGACCAAGCCTTTTGAGCCGGAAGTGCTGGAAGCCCGCGTGCATAATCTGCTGATTCAGCGTGAAAAACTGCGTAAGTCCTACCAGCAGCAGTTCATGCTTCAGCCTCAGGAAGTCACCCTCGACTCTCCGGACGACCGTATGCTCGCCAAACTCGTCAAGCTCATGGAGGAGCACATCGATGATCCTAGTTTCAATGTCAACAAAATGTGCGAGGCCGTGGAACTGAGCCATATGCAGTTTATCAGAAAGATCAAGCACCTCACAGGAAAAAAACCTGTGGATTTGCTCAAATCCTTCCGCTTGACCCGCGCTCAGGATCTCTTGCGACAAAACAAGCTCACCATTTCTGAAGTCGCCTACCTCGTGGGCTATGACCTTCCCAACTCTTTCAGTCGCGCCTTCAAAAAAGAATTTGGCATCAGTCCATCAGAATTTTTGGAGCAACAGGCGATCTTAGTCACTTGATGAACACATTCCTTTCCAAGATCGAATGATGAAAAGGCGCTCAACTGGAGGGGGTGGCGGCTTTGTTTGATGCGTTGAGAATAGGAGGAGTGATTCCGTCGCTGATGGGACTCATTCCACCCGAAACCAGTCGATGTCTGCATAGCCAGCATCGTTGGTGATGCCTCGGCGCGTGCAGAAAAGGCCCACTTTGGCACCGATCCATCGACCTGGCTTTGCCTCAAAATCTGATCCCAGCGATTGAAACTCTCTGCCATCGCTGCTGTAACTGAAGCGGGCGATACCGCCGGGCGTCACGGTCACGCGGAGATAATGGGTTTGTGCGGGAATGTCGGCGCTGGCCATCAAGGTCTCTTTCGTTCCTCGATCGGCCCGAAGACAAGTTGCTTGGCTAAGTTGCAGCGCGCCATTTACTTGCCTTATGCTCAAGGTGGCGTAGTCTTCGCCCATGATCACGAGCCCCACTTCTTCCCCATCGGCTTTGGAATGAAAATCGAGCTTGGTGGTGACAGTGAATGATTCGGCAGGAAATTTTTGCAATAACAAATGCGGCACTTCCCAGAGATTCGCAGCGGAATCCGCCAAAGGAATGGCATTGAGTCGCAAAAATCCCAGGTTTCCCGAAGGATACCCCCACTTGACCTGCGGATTTCCCATCCACTGCCACTGCAAACCCCATTCATGAGTATTGAATTCGTCGGAGCTCGCCGGGGCTTGAGGGACCTCGGCTTGCCAGGTCGCTGGCTTGCGGTGGCGCAACACAGGCTCCCCGATGCCGTCGCCGTCCAGATCTTCGCCGATCATCGGCCAGCCATCTCGCCAGCTCATGGGCTGAAGGTGCACAATGCGGCCATAAGCTCCTCTGTCTTGAAAGTGCAAAAACCAGTCTTCGTCCATTGCGCTTCGCACCCAGCCCCCTTGATGAGGACCGTTGACATCTGAGCTGCCTTGGGCCATGACCACCCGCTCTTCATAAGGACCAAAAGGATGCTGGGCGCGCAGGGCAAGCTGCCAGCCTGTCGATACCCCACCTGCTGGCGCCAAAATATAGTAATAACCCTCGTGCTTGTACATTTTTGGCCCTTCTACTGTGGGATGAGCTTCGTGACCATCGAAAATCAAGGCAGGTTGTCCTAAGAGCGATTTTCCGTCGGCGCACATTCTATGCATCATGAGGACACTTTTGAACCCCGCCCGGCTACCTGCCCAGGCATGCACGAGATAGGCCTGGCCGTCGTCGTCCCAAAAGGGGCAGGGATCGATCCATCCTTTGCCCGCCCGCACGAGGTGGGGCACAGTCCAAGGTCCAGCTGGGTCGCTGGCGCTGAGCATGAAAATGCCATAGTTGGGATCGCCGTAGTAGATATAGAAACTGCCGTCATGATGCCGAATGGCAGGCGCCCAGACGCCATTTCCGTGGTCGGGCAGGTCATACACTTCGCGTGGCGCAAGATGATCAATCGCATGGCCGATCAAGGTCCAGTTGACCAGGTCGCGGGAATGCAGAATCGGGAGACCCGGCTGACAAATGAAGCTCGACGCTGTGAGATAGTAATCCTCTCCGACTCGGCAAATGTCTGGATCGGAATAGTCCGCATAGAGAACCGGATTTTGATAGGTCCCGTCACCGAGGTCCGGCATCCAAGCGGGAGCAGGTGCCTGAGCAAGAGCAAGGAAAGGCAGTCCCCAGAAAAGGGAGCATAGCAGTGCGCGCATGAACAGCATGGGGAGGGATTTGAGAGATGTTTTGAGAGGATAGATGTCAAAAATCGGAAGCTTGGCGGGCAGGGGAGAGGTGCGAGGGCGCAGAAAGCCGTTTTAGAAAAGCCAGGAAAAAAGCCAGCAAAAGGAAAAGAAGAGGCAAGCCTGGGCTTGCCTCTTTGTTCAACCACGAGTTGTTACCCATCCATTTACCTTAGTACTGAATCTGAAATTTTCCTCCCAGTGCTTCCTCGCCGAGCTGGAGAAGGTAGAAATATTGTCCGCCGGGAAGTGGGGGAAGCTGGAAACTCAGCGAATGCTCACCGGGAGATAAGCGCTGGGCCTCATACTCGTGGACCAGGCGCTGCGTCTGATCATAGAGCTTGAGGCTAGCATCGGTCGATTGCTGAAGTGAGAATTCGAGGAAAAGATTTGAGTCCGCAGGATTAGGATACACTTTCAGTTCGTAGCGATCCAAAAGCTCATCCAGCGAGGTGGTATTGGGCAAATTGACATAGGGCAGGTAGGGCAAGCTATCCATCACGGGCATCCAATCGTCGCTGTACTGCGCGGGAGCAGTGCTTTTTGCAAAGATATTGGCGATGGTATAGGCTTCGGCTTCTTCTGCTGTGAGCTCATGCGACCAAGGTTTCCGGTAAGTGCGCAGCGCCCGCGGACCCACACATTGATACTCAGCATAAAAGCAGGTCTCATGGTTGGTGTTGCCACTCCATTCCGACCAACCTGCTGGCGCGACGTGCATGTCCAGGTAGCTTCTGATCCAGACAGTCCGCGCAAATGGTCGCCACGGACGCCCCAAAAACACTTGTGCGATCCCGGGAGCTCTGGCCAGTTGGCAGTCAAAGAAGACATAGCCAAAAGCGTAATCTTCTTCTGTGGAAGCAGCCGTGAGGTAGGAATTTTTTTTGCTCATCACCAGGCAGCTATCAAACACTACCACCGAGCGCCCAAATATAAAGTCGGTCGTGCCCTCGATGTAGCAATCTTTCACATAAGTGCGCCCATATCCCTTGGTGTAGTAGGTGTCCTGATTGCCGAGCATTTTGCAATGGTAAAAAATGGATTTGTCTCCATTCACCAGCACAGCCACGGCCTGTGCCTCTTGAACAGCGCTATTTTCAAAGCTGAGGTTCTCCGCTTTGAAGTAGTCCGCGTCCACCTGAAAGGAGTAAGAGGTCGAAGTCCCGATCGTGATTCCATCCACGATTTTGCCAGAATAATCGTCGTAAGTCAAGATGGTCAGGTCCACATCTTCGCCCAAGAGTGTGAGATGCGTTTTGGATGAAGGAATGAGAATTTTTTCCTTGTAGATCCCATTTTTGATAAAAATGATGGTCTCAGTCGCACTGTTGGAAGGAGCTGCATTGATGGCCGCCTGCACGGTGAGATAGTCGCCCGAGCCGTCTTGAGCCACGACAAGATCATAGCCATACAGGGTTGAGGTCCAGGAACTGAGCAGGAGCAAGAAAAATTGCCGGATGAGGGTAGAAGGTAGTCGATTCATTGTAAATAGAAAGGCGTGGAAGTAGCGGAAAAGAAGACGCAGGTCGCCCCGTCGTTTTATAAAAGCGGCATTGGTAATAAGCTTCGCACACACGATGCGCTTTCCAATATCGAAGCCTATGTCACTGTTCAACTAAGACAGTTCCTTTCAAACCTATGAAATGCTCAGAGGGAAGACATGGCTGATTCTTTCAAATGATATGCAATCTTCTTGGTCAAAGAAGGCGAATGAGACCTGAAGATCGAAGGGATAAGAAAAGAATAGGGAACGTTGATTTCTGCACCGAGTCCGCGTGCCAAAGCACCTAATATTAGCCTCCTACAAATCCTTACTTCAACCCTTTACTTTATTTCATCATGAAAAGGAACTTCTACTGTTTGTTAATTGCCTTGATCGGCATGTTGTCTTACCAGCCTATGCACGCTCAGCAAGAGACCGTCAATGTCCTCTACATCTCGAACTTGGAGCCTCCAGTGGGAGGAGACGAGCTGCTCATCGCAACACTTGACAGCCTTGGTTATAATGTGACCGCCATTCCTTCTGCTGCCTACAATGAATTTTCTCATATTGACAATAACTCAGACATGATCGTCTTTGGAGAATCGCTGGGCTCAGGAGCAGTCTTACCTTTCAGCACCGCCGATTTTCCAGTGCCATGTGTGTCTCTGGAGGGATTCTGTGTGCGTGAAAACCGCTGGGCCTTGGTAGTGTCCAATGACGACTTCGGGCAGATTCTCCCTGCTGCCAGCCTTCCGCCTGTCGTGTCTGATCCCACCAAGCACTTCGCTATCAAAATCATAGAAGATCACCCCATCAGCCTCTATGCTGGCCTCCAGGAAGGAGACGAGGTGGATTGGTCATCGCAGCGCGACCTGTCGGCTGAGGTGACGTACTTCACTTTGCCACAAGCTTCTGCGACGATCGTAGCTGATATCAAAGGGGAGACCGACTTGCACACACTCTATGCGATTGAGCCTGACGAAAACGATGCCTCCAACCCCTTGAACCACCGCCTCGTGATCTGGGGGGTTCATGAAAATGGATTGTTGCAGTACAACTCAACTTTCGTGAAGCTCATTGACGGAGCCATCCTGTGGACCATGGGCCTAAACAGCACCAGCATTGACAGACATGCATTGGTTCCAGAACTGCGCACCCGTCCCAATCCATTCAGGGACCAGACGGAGTTCAATTTCTCATTGCAGCAGGCCGCCAGAGTGACCCTGGAAGTGATGGACCTCGCAGGACGCCGTGTGGACATTTCGTCTCAGCAGCTTTCTGCTGGAGAGCAGCGCATGACCTTCCAGCGCCCTGCGCATATGTCCGATGGACTCTACTACTTCACGCTGAGCGTGGAGGGACGTCAGATCGGATATGGAAAGATCGTAGCCGAATAAATGATATTTGGAAGTAGATTTTTCATTCGAAAGCGGCTGTCTTCGGACAGCCGCTTTTTGTTTGTGGGTGCGCGTGATCAGTCTAACGCAATTTTTCCTTGAGCCAATAAGGACCCCGTATCTTCATCGCGCATGTCATAGAGATACAATCCCCTGGTAAGCGCTCTGGTGTCGAGGAGCCATTGGCCCTCTACCTCTGATACAACTGTCGTCGCTACTACCCTGCCCGTAGCATCCATCACCCGGATGCTCGCCGAGGACGACAAGTGAACCAGCTTCCACTCGAAGGTGGCGTAGTTCGACGCCGGATTGGGATACACCTTCACCAGCTTGGGTGGTCGAATCCTAATCTAGGTTGACAGTTGACAAACAGGAACACATCGCCCGAGAGCGGGTCGCCCGACAGCGAACTGCTCACCAGCCCACTCAGCCCATCGAACCCCTTACGCA
>DAITMB010000026.1:34456-47217 GCA_036835375.1 Bacteroidota bacterium | reverse complement strand
TGCAATCCGCTGACAGTGACTTTCTTTGATAGCACAGCTACGTCTTCTTTGTCAAATCTGATCTCGTGGAACTGGGACCTCGGCAATGGTGCTACCTCCAACTTGCAGAACCCATCGAACACCTACACCCAGAGTGGAACTTATGATGTGACGCTGATCGCGACAGATGATGAAGGGTGCGTTGATACGTTGACCATTCCCAATTTGATTCAGGTCACGTTTCCCGAACCAGCGTTTTCGGTTGTGGATTCCAGCACTTGTGCGGGCGCCCCAGTAGAGTTTCAAAACCTCAGTGTAGGCTTTGGAATGCAATATCTTTGGAAATTTGGGGATGGAACCACCAGCACAGATGTCACTCCTGTACATGCTTACCCTAGGGATCTTGCGCTCCCTTATGATAGTACGGATGTGTATTATCAAGTCACGTTGATCGTCACTGATATCAATGGCTGCGTGGACTCCATTGTCGTGGACAGCGCAATTTACATTGAGCCATTTCAAGCTGCCTTTAGTGGAGATCCTACCGTCGGTATTTGCCCTCCGCTCAATACCCAGTATAGCGACTCTACCATTGGGGCAGTCACTGCTTGGAGATGGGATTTCGGGGATGGGTTCGGGCAGAGTCAGCTCCAGAACCCTGCTCACGTGTATTTCTTCCCCGGTATTTATGATGTGACCCTCGTAGCCACGCACGAGGATGGCTGCAGGGACACAGCGGTCATTGAAGACTATGTGCAGCTCGCCGGTCCCAATGGGTCCTTTTTCTTAGATCGAGACTCCATATGTCTCGGGGACACCGTCACGCTCACCCTGATTACCACTGGGGCTTCCTTGGTGAACCCTGTGGCATGGCAAGACGGGAGTGTCGATGTAGTCGGTGGACTGTCAGGGATCAATGACACGATCGTAGTGGAACACATCTATAATTCTGTAGGATTATTTGCTCCGGTGGTCGTGGTCCAAGATGTGCAAGGCTGCCAGGTGACATTGCCTGACTCGCCCATGGTCGAAGTCTTTGCGCCACCCGTGGCCATGATTGCACCCAGAGATATCATCGGCTGTACGCCATTTTCCATTGCTTATCAAGATAGCAGCACTTCTTCCAGCGGATCGCCTATTCAGACGTGGAACTGGGACTTCGGAGACGGTAACGCCGCCACAGATCCTAATCCAGTTCATACGTTCCTGGACTCAGGTCTATTCGTGGTGCGCTTAGTGATCGAAGACGGGCTTGGCTGCGTGGGCAGGGATTCTACTACGGCCACTTCGCTGGAGGGAGTCATCGCCAACTTTTCTACTAGTGATAGCATCGGCTGCGCTCCCTTTGAGGTGAGTTTTACTGACCTATCCTTTAATGGTGTTCCGACTTCCTGGCAGTGGGACTTTGGCGATGGGAATACGAGTGATGCTTCCAACCCCACCCATACTTATCTCCAAAATGGCCGATACACCGTGACTCTTATCGTCAATGATGGACAAGGATGTGCGGACACGCTCGTGAAGCCCGACCATATTTTCTTACGCAGTCCTCAAGTAAGCATCGAAGCGAGTACCAATGCCGGCTGTAATCCTATTGACATCACTTTCTTCGCCAGAGACTTGATTTCGGATACCACGATTGTAGAGTACCTCTGGTGCCTCACCGAAGTGAATGTGAATCAGACGGTGTGTACACCTACTGGCACTGGTCGCGACAGCCTCAGGATTCCTTTCACAGAACCTGGAAATTACATTATGACTGTCACCGTGACAGATATCTTCGGCTGCGCCGCTACCTCAGACACAGTGCAAGTGGACATCACCAGTCGTGGCACCCCTGATCCTGTCGTCATACGCAGGGCTACGGTCCTCAACGATGAGTCCATCCAAGTAGATTGGCTTCGCTATGATGCCACCGATTTCGTCGAATACGTTGTGTATCGACTCAACGGGCCGGGTGCGGGGGCCATTGCGACCATTACCAATCAAAACGTCACTTCCTTTACAGAGGTCAACCCTGCACTCGACCCCAGGAATTCTGATTATTGCTACGAGATCCTGGTCTTGAACTCCTGTGACGAGCTGTCGGATCCGGCGTTGACCATGGAGCACTGTACCATCAATCTGGAGACTACCCCCGAGATTGACGCGATTCGACTAGACTGGAATGCATACGTCGGATTCCCAGTGGGACAATATGAGATCTACCGTACGGATGTCTATGACACCACGCAGGTCGTCTTGATTGCAACGGTGCCGGGAGGCACCCTCAGTTTCCTGGACACAGACATGTTCTGTCGCGATTCGGTGAGCTATCGGGTCTTGGCCATCGGTTTCGGGAATACGTTTCAACGCTCCTATTCTGACCTTTCCGCAGATGCCCCCATTCACTTGGAGCCTACAGAGCCTGTGGACGTAATCTTGGCTACGGTGGTCGATAATGAAACGGTAAATATCTTTTGGACCGAATATCTTGGCTATTTACCTGACTACTATCTCATTGAACGATCCAGCAACGGCATCGACTGGGACTCTGTCGGTGTAGCCCAGCTAGGCGACCTTAGCTTCGTTGACACGACTGCCCGTGTGGAAGAGGAGAGCTACTTTTACCGGGTGTTTGCTGTGGATGAATGTGGTGATCTGACTGTAGCCGGATTTATAGGCAGAACCATCCTCCTCCAATCCCGGATTGACCCTACTGGAAAAATTCCGCTTCTGAACTGGACGCAGTATGAAGAGTGGGCCAACGGCGTGCTGAACTACGAAATCCAAATTTTCAATGAAAATACGGGAGAGTGGGAGCCGGTAGATGTGACGAATGGCAACTTAACGTCTTACAACGACACCAGAACGGTCTTTGATCAAGCGAATTATTGCTACCGAATCGTGGCGTATGAAGTTGGCGGAAATGGATCTCAATCCGTTTCCAATGAGTCTTGTGTGATCTTTGGCCCAGCCATCTACGCGCCCAATGCTTTCACACCCAACAATGACGGGGAAAATGATAGTTTCAGGATTTTCGTCCCGAACGCACGAGAAGCTACGCTATCGATTTATAGCCGTTGGGGAGAGCTGATTTTTCAGACTTCCGATTTGAGGTTGTCGTGGCCTGGAACCCGCGGCGCTGGCGACATTGTACCAGAGGGCGTATATGTCTATGTTGTGTCAGGAGTCGGGTTCGATGGGACCAGGTTCTCGCGCTCAGGTACTGTGACCCTTATCAAATAGTGATCGATTGTTTGGTCAAGGAATCCGCATCGGAGCATTCCTGTGCGGATTTCCCTTGTTAAAATGTGTGAAAATCTTGTATCCTGTCGTTGCAAATTGCCGTTGAACGTCTATATTTGTCCCTCCATTACAAATGGTGGTTATAGCTCAGTTGGTTAGAGCGCCGGATTGTGGTTCCG
Organism: Bacteroidota bacterium; assembly: GCA_036835375.1. Classification (GTDB taxonomy): domain Bacteria; phylum Bacteroidota; class Bacteroidia; order J057; family J057; genus JANQTF01. The sequence goes on along the minus strand of DAITMB010000026.1, from coordinate 43,831 downwards.
GAGGTCGCCGGTTCAAGCCCGGTTAGCCACCCCATCCTTTTGCACTGATTTCGCTAGAAGTCAGTGCTTTTTTTTCATATGATGCCGCTGGTATCGTGGATGCCGCTGGTAATCAGTTACCAGGCCTTTTGCAAATCAACCAAGCAAACCCGTAGAGCTACACAAGAGATCTTCTATACAGATGATAGACGGAAAGCAGATTCCATATATGCTGCGATTGTTGGACGACCCTGCTGAGGAAGTAAGGGAGAAGGTGGAAGCTGACTTTCTGTCGCTGGAGACGGACTTGCCTGCCTTGCTCAGCCAAGTATGGGACACCTTGAGTCCTGCGCTTCAACAGGCTGCTCAGCTCGCCAATCAGACGTTCCGGAGAAAACATTTTGAGAAGACCTGGCTTGAGTTTCTACAGCAGCCCAGCCCGCTCGAAGCACTCGAGCAAGCTATGGCCTCCCTCTCTTACTTAGACGGCGAAATTGACAAGCCGGCGCTTCGCCCCCTGATAGACGACCTTGCAGAAGCATTTGCTCGCTCCAGTTGGGCCCAGAACGCAGAGGGCTTGGTAGGATGGCTTTTTCGGGAGAAAAAATACGCTGCGCCCTCTTGGAGTTTTTATCATCCACGCAACAGCGACCTTGTTTCCGTGATATCTCGTCGCGAAGGACTTCAGATCAGCCTGGCGATCATGGCCATGCTGGTGGGAAAACGATTGAACATCTCTTTGTTTGGACTGAATGTGCCTCGTCATTTTCTCCTCGCAACCGGAGATCAAGAGCTGGGCGTGATTTTCGACGTGTTCAACCAAGGAAAGATCATTCGCTCTGAGGCACTTTTGGAGAGTCAAGGGCAAGGGGCAGGTTCGCAGGGGTGGCTGGCCATGAAGGCGACCACGCCCATGATCATCGCTCGTGTGATTCGAAACCTGATCTACGCGCACCAAGCAGCTTCGCATCCCGAATGGACGAGTCGATATCAAGCTTATCTCGCTCAGCTACAGGCTGTGGATCCCAATCTCTGATTTGGCAAAAGATTCCCTTTTGAGATGTTAAGAACTAGCCTTGATTGAGGCTTTCCAGCTCAGCAAGGATGTTTTCCCACTGGGTGGTACACTGATCAAGCGATTGCTTGGTCTTGTGGTAGCTTGCTTCGATGCTGGCTAGTTGATCAAAATTCCGGGCGACTTCGGGGCTCAACATCTGCGTTTGGAGGGCTGCAAGGGTTGCTTCCAGCGTTTCGATTTGCTCTTCGATCTCTTCCTGCTCCCGTTCCAGCTTTCGGATTCTGTTTTTAATCTGCTTTTGCTCCTTATAAGAAAGCCCCGGAGGCTTGGGCTGGGATTCTGCTTTCTCTTTGTTTGCTTTCACCACTTCGGCCTGCCAGCTTGCTTCTTGCCTCGCTCGCCATTCTGCAAACTCTTCATAGGTCCCGGGATACTCCTTGAGCTGCAACTCCTCGATGTACCAAATCTTGTTGGCGATCCCATTGAGAAAATGTCGGTCGTGGGACACCACGACATAAGTGCCATCGAAGGCGTTGAGTGCCTCACTCAGGATCTGAATGCTTTGAATGTCCAAGTGATTCGTAGGCTCATCCAACAATAGAAAGTTGGCTTGAGAGAGGAGGGTTTTTGCCAAAGCAACTCGAGACCGTTCTCCCCCGGAGAGCACGCGGATCTTTTTTTCGACCTCCTCGCCTGAAAACATAAAGCAACCCAGAATGGTCCTCAGTTCCTGCTCAGTGTAGGTGGGCGCATCGTAAGCGACTTCTTCCAAAATGCTACGATCGAGGTGCAGCGCTTCCAGTTGGTGCTGAGCAAAAAAGGACTCTTCGACCTGATGCCCCAGCTTTCGCCCGCCACTGAAAGATTCTCTTTCAGCCAAAATTCGCAGCAACGTGGATTTTCCTAAGCCATTGGCACCAATCAAGGCAACCTTGTCATTGCGGTTGAGGATGGCTGAGGAATCCTTGAGGATCTGGAGCTGTCCGTAGGATTTGCTGATGTCGGTGAGGGTAAGGACTTCTCGACCGGATTTGAGTTTCGGGTTAAATCGGAATGAAACGTTGGCAGTATCTTCTTCCGGAGGAAGAATGCGCTCGACTTTGTCCAGTTGCTTGATTCGGCTTTGTACTTGTCTTGCTTTTGTTGCCTGGGCCCGGAAGCGGTTGATAAAGCGCTCCTGTTCTTCAATTTGCTTTTGCTGGTTGTCGTAAGATTTTTTGTGCAAATCCGCCCTCAGGGCTTTTTCCCGGAGAAAATAGCTATAGTTCCCGCTGTAAACGTGGAGCTGCTGGAGGGTAATTTCCAAGATCTTATCTGCCATGCGGTCGATAAAAAATCTATCGTGGGAGACCACGACGCAGATTCCGCCGTAGGTTTTGAGATAATTTTCCAGCCACTGAATCGAAGGAAGGTCGAGGTGGTTGGTAGGCTCATCAAGCAAAAGGATCTCAGGGTCCACCAGGAGCATTTTGGCGAGGAGCACCCGCATCCGCCATCCTCCAGAAAAGGTGAGGAAGGGGTCGAAATGCTTTTCTGCCGGAAATCCAAGACCCGCTAAGATGCTGTGGACCTTCGCCTCGATGCGATGCCCATCTTTGGTCTCAAATTCGTCCTGAAGATGAGCAAGTCGGTCCCAATCGTCAGGAGTGGCTTCTCCTTGCTCGGTTTTGAGTAGCAAACGCTCGATTTCCTCCTTGGTGTCGAGCAAGTCGCGAAATGCTTCCCGGGCTAAATGAAAAATGCTCTGGTCTGATTCGTAGCTGAGGAGGTCTTGATGAAAATAGGCCACTTGGCTGCCTCCTGCGATCTGGACGCTGCCTTCTGTAGGGCGGATGTGCCCCGCGATCATGCGCAAAAGCGTTGATTTTCCTGCTCCATTGCGGCCAATGAGACCGACTCTTTCTCCTGGGGTAAACTGATAGGTGGCATTGCGCAGCAGCCATTTGCCCCCAAATTCAATTCCGATGTCTTGAAGTGTCAGCACTGGTTCTCTCCGATTTATGCTGCAAACTTACCAAAGTGCCGGGAATTAAGGGGCATGAGGCAACGAATACTTCCGCTATGGCGAGACGGATCGGATTTGAGACAATTTGTCGCGCAGGGCTACAACGTCCACGTGGATGTTTTCATCTATGCCCTCATATCGCGTCTTGATCACCTTGGCATTCAGGGGAGTTCCGACGGAGAAATCGTACTGCAAGCCCAAGTTGGTGGCAAGTTCGTAAAAGTAAGGGTTCACGAATTTGTCCGAAAAGAGCTCTATGACACGTGTGCCCGGCCAGCAGAACAAAATATTGGTGAGACCTGCGCCGTGTGGGGCAACGATCACAGAGGCGCGACCAAACAACTGGATGGCTTGACGAAGCGAGAGATTGGAGAGGGAGAAGGACGTGAAACCGTATTCATCGAGGACGGCACTCACTTCTGCTTCATTCACCACTTTTCTCTTCGGGGCGTCTCCTCGATTGATATAAATCAGGGGATGATGACCGAGGGTATCGTCTTCTTCTCCCAAGTAGGAAGTAAATGCCTCCCGGAGGAAGTCGGTGAGATACGAGGGTGTATAGTAGGTCGTGGTCCGGGGATGAGACGTTACGATCAGTTCATCTGCCTGAATGTGAGGATACTGGAACCCATTGATGATTTTTTCCTTTGGGATACCCAGCAACTCCAGGGATTCTCGCTGGTAAGGATATGCGTAGTTTGGAACCAAGAAGTAGTCGACTCGGTCTTGCCAGCCACTCTCCCGAAGAAAGGCAAGCCGTGAGAGCACATCCACAAACCAGTGGTAAAAATTATTGTTGCCGCCGCCGCCGCTGAGCAGGGAGAACACGCAACCGGATACCACCTTGGGACTTGTGAGATACTTGCGGTGAAACACATTGTTTTGATGAACTTCACCATGAATCCAGGTCCCATTCGCGTTTTTCACATACTGGAAGCTCACTTCCCCTAAGAGGGCGCCGGCTCGATTAAATACGGCAACGCTACTGCCTTTGTCTGTATCGATACGTCCCCTTTCCAGGCAGCAAATCCACGATTCTCGCCCGTGAGAGGACATTTCCAGATCGACATAGGGGGAAAGACTCGCTCCAAACACGCTTCGATATGCGGTCGGTGCTTCATAAGCGTGGTGCAAGAGGATCCCCTTGTCGTTACCTGAATCATCAGATTCTAAGTAACTCTCGAGGTGATCGAATATCCCTTTGGGTTGGTACCTCATTCGATACAGCGTGCGACCAAGGGTGTGGTTAACCAATTTTCGTAGAGTTATGCTACTCATGAAGGGGGTGGTACTGGAATTTTATCTATGAATATGCTCAAAACTATGATATGATTTGCTGCCACTTCAGGTATGCGAAATAAACCTTGCGCGAATTGACCGAAATGGGTTGCCAGCTGAAACTGGGATGACGATTATTGGTCAATGATTACCTCTGCAAGATGTTCACTTTTCCTCGTTTGCTTTGAATCAACAGCTCCAAAGTCGGTTCGGCTGATCGAGCTGAAGCATAATCACTGCGAAATCGCACTTTTTCGTTGGGTAGGCTTTCTTCGCGTGGCAAATCTGGAATTTCAATGGATACTAAGTCGTTGCGGCGTGCTTCCAGATCCAGCGAAACGAGCTTTCCCTTAGGATAATGCACCGTGACAGATGCCAGATCTGCGGTGAGGGCGAGTTTTTCGGCGGTCTCACTGAGGCCGATCTCTGTGCCGATCATCAGCGATACACTGAGGTCGCCCTGATAGAGCAACGTATCGATCTTCAACTGCGAAGAGGTTAACATCCCGCGCAGTTCGGTGACTTTTTTGAGGTGATACTCTCCCACATGGGCCTGAATATCCACTTCCCCTGCTTGAAAAATTTTCACTTCCGCTCCCTTGCTCCGGAGGTTGAGTCGATTGACACTCGCAAGGGCCAGCTTGCCAGCAGTCAAATCTACCGTAGCATTTCCTAGGCAGGCAATGTCCGCGCTCGCAAATTGCATGTCCAGCCGACTACCATCTCCCGCCAGGCATCCCGCCGAAATATTGCCCCAGCGAATGTCAAGCCATACGGGCGAATCCCAATCCGCAATGCTGAGGTCGCCATATCGCTGCACGATTTCCATCGCGATCCGTGGCGGAGCCGCAATCTCGTAGTGAACTTCGACGACTTTGGCGAGCCACTCTGCCTCCATTCCATTCAAGTCAGTGCGCCAGGCCCAACGACTTCCCTGTACTTCGTCGATGATTTGAATTCTTTCAAGAGACTGCACCGCTTCCTCATTTTGCTTGATTTTGGTGGAGAGGAGCACATGAACATGAATAGAATCATCTTGGCTTTGCACGATCCTCACCTTGCCTCCTCGTGTCTCTAAGCGAAAAGATTCGATCGCTTCGGCACTAACTACCGCAAAAATCTCCCGCTGAGGATCAGCGTTGGCGGCGAAAAGAGGGTGGGCCAAGAGATAGCCCAGAATGGGAAGTAGGTTAAGCAGCTTCATACTGAAGTGGTTGACGTTGAAGAATGGATTGAAGTTTACGCCGGGCGCGACAAAATTGAGATTTAGAGGTCGCCTCCGAAATCGAGAGAATGCCGCTGATCTCTTGATGGTCATAACCTTCCAGCAAATACAAGGTGAGAACTTGGCGATAGCCAGCAGGAAGACGGTCGATTGCTTGGTGGATCCTGGTGGGGGAAATGGTTGATTCGCTCATGGAAACTAGATCCGGCACTTCGTCTTGAATCTCTGCGCCCTCCAGCGGCACCATCTCGAGTTGCTTTTTTTTGAGGGCGTTGATAGAAGTGTTGATGGTGATACGCTTGAGCCATGCGCCAAAGGTAGAGTCGCCTTTGAAGTGTGCCAGGCTCCGAAATGCTTTGAGAAATGCTTCTTGGACAATGTCCTCGGCCTCGAAGTCGTCGTGGGTGAAGCGCCACGCTACCCGGAGCATCGCCGAACGGTATTTGCGGTGAAGCTCAAACTGAGCCATAGGATCTCCAGCTTTGCAGCGTTCTACCAGTTGAAAGTGGGGGTCGGTCGTCATGGGTGTTGGATTCAAGTTTCCCCCAAGATGCGACCTGTCTGGCATTTCAAATCGCAACCCAGAGTGAACCCGGGAATCCACGGAGTGAATCTGGGCAAACGACTCTCCTTGTTGTGCAACGTCGATGCCGTCGCTGGGGTCATTTGGGCGTCGAAAAACAAGAAGTCCATCGACGAAGGGCCATTGATGACACACGTAAGTACCCGCGATGTACTTCACCTGAACCATTCTTTGGCTCGCTGATCCCTTCGATTCGTTCTATCTCTTTTCCTGCTTTTACGTTGAATAAATCGTTATGAAAAACTTCCTTAAAAACATCACCTTCCTCTCCCTCCTGGTCCCTGCCTTGATTGGTTGCGTGGAAGATCCCAAACAATTTCCTTGTGAGCGCGGAAGCGGTGTCGTCACTACGGAGACTCGAATCGTGAGTGGATTTACGAAGATTGTCTTTGATGTGCCCGCGGATCTCTACCTCCACCGTGACACTTCTTTTGCCTTGAGCATTCAAGCCGAAGAGAGCATGATGGAGTGGATCGAGACGACTGTCTCCGGCAATGTGCTAGAAATTCGCAACGAGCGCTGTTTTCGTGGTCATAAGACCATTCGAATCGACCTCTATCTTCCTGAGTTTGATTACCTCGAAGTTGTGGGATCAGGCGATGTGTATGGCGAAAGCACTTTCAATACGACTGCATTGGAACTCTTGATCAAAGGCTCTGGAAGCATCAGGCTGGATGCAGTGGCTGATGACGTGACGCTGGAAATCACTGGTTCAGGCGATGCTGAAATGGATTTGGTCACCGAACATCTCCACTCTCGAATCACTGGTTCAGGGGATTTGTATCTTTCCGGAACTTCTACGGGCCACGACATTAGGGTGGAAGGCTCAGGTAATGTGGAGGGATTTGACCTTGCGACCAGCGAGACAGCCGTCAAGATCTCCGGATCGGGGAACGCAGAGCTACAAGTCGAGTCGTTGCTGAAGGTTCAAATCGCTGGATCTGGAGATGTTCGTTACAAAGGCACTCCGCTCCTAGATGTGAACATCTCGGGTTCGGGCAAAGTTGTGAACGACAATTGATGTGCTGTTAATCGAAGAATTGCCCGCTACCAAGCAAATAGCCCGAAGACATCTTCGGGCTATTTTTGTGTGCTTCACTGGGAGAAAGTATAGAAAATCGGTACATTTTTGTAAATGAGTGATGATAAATTTCTCAAGGTGCTTTGAAGGCAGACTTTAAATAGTAATTTTATGGTCATCAAACTGACAAGTTTGTTCATAATCTTCTTTGTTTCATTAGGAGAAGTTGAGAATATGGTGGATAGTCTTCTTTGCGCATAGGTCCCCCTGTTGTGTTATAAAACCTCGGCGGGGCTTATCTCCTAGGACTCTCATTACCTGTAGGCCGGAAATGTAAGTATCAATACCTGAAACCATATTCTTATCTCCCCAATTTCATTTTTCAACATGGGCATCACAGATAGAATTAATTATCTCATTGAGAATGTCTTAAGAATTACCAAAAAGCAGGCAGCTGAAGAGATGCAGGCAAGCTACACCACCATCCAAAATATCACCAACGGCAAAACGGCGCATCCGAAGTCCGATATTTTGGCTGCCTGGAAGTCGGCGCGTCCCGATATTAACATGAATTGGGTGATTGTAGGCGAAGGAGAACCACTCCTTTCCCTTTCCTCCAACGGAACCGCGACACATACCCCTGCCAGCCCTGAGCCCGCTGCCGCTGCTTCTCCCCTGACAAGAGACACGGAAGTGCTCCAAATCAAGCTCCAAGCCGCAGAAGATGTCATTGAAGTGCTGAAAGCCCAAGTCGGTACCCAATCAGACGTGATCCGCCTGCTCAAAGAAAACCACGCCCTGTCGAAGTGAGCTTCCGCTTTGAAAAGGATTTCCGCTGTTGGAGTTGATTTGCAAGGGGGGGGCTTTTAGGAGACGTTCATTATCCGGGCAAAGTCCTTACATTTGAACGAGGAGTCGGAGGACTATCCCTGATTACGCTTGGGCAATGTGGAAGAGAAAATCGAAGCGCCATGTATCTCACCAAAATCTCCATCCGCAACATCCGGTCGATTTCAAGTTTTGAAATGAATTTCCCACAACCTGCTGGATGGCATGTTTTGATTGGCGACAACGGAGCTGGCAAATCTACCATTGTTCGCTCTGTCTCGCTAGGGATCATTGGCCCACATGACGCCAGGGCACTGCGCCTCAACCTTCATGACTGGGCCAGAAGAGATACTCGGGAAGAAGGCGTTATCGAATTGGAAGTACTCAGTCACGAATCGGATCGCTACATCGGACAAAGTCGTCCCAGAACCAAGCCTTTTGAGGCGATCCTTACCCTCAAAAGACAAGCAACCAATGGCTATGTGCTGGAAGGGAACAAGGGCGCTCCGTTCGAGAATTTGTGGAGCACGGCCAGCGGATGGTTCTCCTGCGCTTTTGGGCCTTTTAGAAGGTTCACTGGTGGGGAGAAAGACTGGATGAAAGTCTATTATTCCGACCCGAGAGCCGCTGCTCACTTGTCGGTGTTTGGGGAAGATGTGGCACTCACAGAAGCCATTGACTGGCTCAAAAGCCTACACATCAAAAGTCTGGAAAAAGCCTCACGCTCCGGCAGCGATGCCGCTGCTGATTCTGCTATCCTTGCGTCTCTTAAGTCTTTTTTGAACGAAGGAGGGCTTTTGCCTCACGGAGCAAAACTAGATTCCATCAGCAGTGAAGGGGTCTTTTTTGTGGATGGCAATGGCACGCAGGTTGACGTGACCCAAATGAGCGATGGCTATCGATCTATTCTGAGCCTGACATTCGAATTGATTCGTCAAATGGTGCGCAGCTATGGCCACGAAGCGGTGTTTCAACATTTTCAAAACAAAGACTTCCGAATAGATCTGCCGGGGGTGGTCCTGATTGACGAAATAGATGCTCATCTCCACCCATCCTGGCAAGCAACCATCGGGGAGTGGTTTCTATCGGTGTTTCCGGGGATCCAGTTCATCGTCACGACGCACAGTCCGCTGATATGCCGCGCCGCCGAGCAGGGCAGTATCTGGAGATTGAGCGCCCCCGGCTCGGAGAAGCCATCAGGGGAAGTCACAGGGATCGAAAAAAAAAGACTGGTCTTGGGCGACCTCCTGGATGCCTACGGAACCGAATTGTTTGGCCGAAACATTACCCAATCCCAAAGTGGGCGGGAGATGACCCAAAAGTTGGCTACGCTCAACATGAAATCATTCAAGCAAAAGCTCACGAGGAAGGAGCAAGAGGAATTAGAAAAATTGAAAACCATCACCAGTAGCATCAGCGATGTTGCCCCTAAAGGATA
>DAITMB010000026.1:25146-34356 GCA_036835375.1 Bacteroidota bacterium | reverse complement strand
GAATGAAATGATTCGTCAAAGAAGCTCACATCCAGCATTAGATGATTTGTTCAGCCTCGCCCCGGAGGCTTTAATGTGGACGCTATAATGCAAGCAGTGAGCACCTGGAAGGTGCCCGAACTCGTACTCTCCTGCTCTTCTTGCCAGCACAATGCGCAGGTCCTGTACGCTGTTATTGAAATGAATTGAAATATCCAACAGTTAGGCTTTCGCAAAAGTCGGAATTAAATAATTGTCAAATCTTGTTCGCCATCAGGTTTGCTGGTATATTATTGGGTGACCTGTGTCACAAGCCGAGAAGTGGCATGGGCACTTACCCAAACACAATCCTCACACTTATGAAACTCCCCCAATGGTTCCTGCTTGTCTCGCTACTTGCGATGACGACTTTCCCATCGCAGCTTTCGGCAAAATGCTATGTGTATGTGAACGCCAACACCTGCGATCGCTACTTGTCGATTTTGCAGTATGTCACAGCGATTGACGAGATCATGCCTGTTTATCTTATTACACATAAGTCAGCGGAGCGCTATGTGCGGGCTTTGTTTTCAGAGCATTTCGACTTGACTCTGCCCGATACTTGTTTGACGATGTGCTGATGGCTGAGAGGGGGCTGGATCCGTATTTCATCGCTGAGGTAGAAGTGGGGGAGGAGCCTGGAAACCCCCTGTTTGCCTTCCCGCTGCAAAAGGCGAAAAGTTATCTTCCCAAACTTCAGGAGGTGGCGATGATCTTCGACCTGCTCTCAGGACATGTTCCGGCCGATTCGGTCATTCTGTCCAGTTCCTTGATGTTGCAAGCAGGCATATCGGAGCACTATCTCCTCGACACCAAGTTCAACAAGATCTGGCAAGTGTCCGATCAGGGTTATCGTCTCTGGTTTGCAGAATCTCTGCTAGACGAAGAAGCCTTCCGAAGCCGAATCCCCCTCAACAAAAAGGCCTTGCCATATGAAGAATCGCGGGCGATCCTTCAGAAAGCCAAACAAAAGCTATTTTCCGTGAATCGGATCCTGCTCCGGGATCAGGATTTGGTGATCTTGGGAGATTATCTTCAGGTGATGCAAGGGAAAAAAGGAGAAAACAAGGCCGTGTACTCTTTCCCCATGCTGGGCATCATCCATTTGGATACCCGGCAGCAGACTTGGTATTCATTTTCTGAAAAGGACTTAAGCTCGAAAGAATCGGTGGATTCACACGGCGGCTTTGAACTCGTAGGCGACCTGCTGTGTGCGCAGATAGATGTGGACAAGGACAAGCTGTCTAAAAAGGGCAACCCCTTTCTGGCTTACTTTCAACAACAAGGTGGGGAGTTCCAATTTGTGCGCTATGCACCTTTCAGCCTCCCAGACTTCTTTATGCGAAATGACCTCGTCTATTCGCTCAACATCGCCTCGGTGGACCAGGGGCTTCTGGCATTTCACTATGCCGAAGAACTCTACGACCTGGATCGCGGGATCGTGGTGCCACTGGGAAGCAAGCAGCCCGAGCGCTTGGTGCTTTCTACATCTGGAGTGAATCTCAACTACACCTTGGTGGATATTCGCAAGGACGAATCGCAGATGTGGATCGCCTTGCAGCCATTTCACCGGGTCGAATCCGTCATGGAAATATACCAGATGCCCCTGCCGCTCGAACCCGGCGTGGAAAAACAGCTTGTGCTCCGTGTCGATCATGGCGATTGGCGGCCTGCCTGTGCGGCCTTCACACCTGGATGTAAAAGCCTGCTGATGATCAGCGCTGATGGGAGCCAAAAGGAGGTACCCCTGAAAGAGTGACCTGACTCATGGCATTCCGAGGCTGTCGGAGCGCTGGGTTGCTTCGTAGTTGACACCTTTCAGTTCCCCAATCTTGGGAATGATCTGGATGAGGAATCGCTGGTTTTTGCGTTCGTCTTCGGTGTCCCGCCCGATTCCCCCTTCGCCGGATCCTGCGACCATGACCTCCACCCGGTTTTGGTCAAAGGAAATTCCCTTTTGCTCCCAGAGCCGCACCAGCGACAACGCACGCTCGTAGCTCAGCTCATCGTTGCGGGAATAAGCATCCTTGGACGCCATTCCTTCGATCACGAGAATGTAGCGAATATTGTCATCGGGGTTGAGGCGGTCCACCAGCGCCTTGAGCGCGCGACCCGCTTCTTCGAGCATGGGCTTGTAGGCATCTGCAATGGTGGCTTCTCCTTTGGGGAAAGTCACCTGCGAACGCAAGACGTGGCGTTTGAATTCCGGTTGGTACACAAAGTAGCGTCTGTCGAGGTTCTCGATGGCCTTTTGGATTTCCTGGAGCTTTTTGTACTCCTCTTCCATGACCAAGAGTCGCGCCCGCTCGTCGTTGAGTTCCTCCACGAGCGTGGTAGCAAACATTTCCTCCTCGCTCAACCGTCTCTGCACTTCCTCTAGTGCCACACTTTGCTTGTCCAGTTCTAAGCTTCGAATGCGAAGCTCGGTTTCTGTCTCTTCCAAGGCGATTTCTCTGACTTTGAACATCTTGTAGCTAAGCACGAAGAGCGCTAGCATGACGATGAACAGCGCGGTCATGAGGTCGGCATAGCTGACCCAAAAAAGTCGTTGGCTGTCGTGTCTCATACAAGTCCGTAAGTTTGGAGCAAGTACACGCTACCGCCTGCGATGGCCAGGAGAGAAGCGAGGGTGCCCGCGATGGCAAAGATTCGAAAAGCGACTGTATCAGTAAATCCGCCCATTCTCCCACTTTCAAAGGCTTTGCGAAGTCCCTGGATCTCAGCGCCCAGCATAGATTCGCGTTGGTGGGAGAGTTGAAGCGCGGTAGCAAGTTGCTGGTTTAGTTCGAGACTTTTCGCCTGCATGACCCCAACTTCTTGCTTAATTTTCTGCAAGTCGCCTGCCAGCCGTTCGCCCGCAACTTTTCTGTCGCCGTCAGCGATCGAGGCGAGATACTGATCCATTTTTACGAATGCCGACTGGTTGCTCGATTCAAGGTGTTGAAGCTGAGCATCAATCGTGGCATGGCTTTTTTGCTCTACCTCCTGAAGTCGCTCACTCATTCGCTGGCTCATCTGCTCGGCTCGCTGGACATAGGATTGCAAGAATTGCTCCTGCCGCGTGATGAGGGAGTCATTGGCTTGGAGGCTCCGCCCAATGCCTTGCAGGCCTTGCTCCACGGCTTGGATTTGCTGAAAGGCATCTTTCAAGTCACGAAAAAGGCGCACAGTATCCCCGAGCGATTGATTCACATAGGTCTGATACTGTGAAAATCCCTCGTGAAAAGCAGCCAATTGTTCGCGCAGCCCTTGGATGCCCGTGCTGGGACTAGACTCCTGAGCCACAGCCTCTCTCCGCAGCAGTTCGAGGTAGCCTTCGAGCTTTTCGTCTTTTTCTTGCTTGGCATTTTTGTAGGCGAAATTGCTCCGGGTCGTCATGGCCAGTCCGGCTGCTGAGCCGATCATGCCGATGAGCACGCCACCAATGAATCCCTGAATGGCTGCATCTGTGACACCGACGAAGGCGATTTTCACCAGTCCTATGATGACCCCGGTGAAAGTACAAAGCAAACCGATATAGAGTGGTAAAGGAAGATTAGCTTCGATGGCTTCGGCGAGGGTGTCAGTTCTGCCGACAGCGATCTCCTTGAGCGGCGTGAATCTCACGGCACCGGGATTTTTTTCCAGGTAGGAATTGCTGTGCGAAGCAATTTCTACGAATCGTTGGCTGCTGCTGGGTGGTCCCTGAATCTGGTACACAGGTTGTCCATTTCCAGCATTTCCCCGAAGGATCACGCGAATCAAGTCCGCATTGGGGATCAGCTTGGCCATTGCTTGGATAGCTTGACTGTTTTTGGCGAAAACCCAGATCTGTGCCGCAATGATGACCGACACGATGACGATTTCAATCAAAAAAATGGGATCCATGTAGAGAAGGGTTGGCGGGTGATGATGGAGAAGGGATCAAAGCATCAGTGCGGAAAATGAAACCTTGAATGACGATACAGCGCAATCATTGCGCCAATCGTCAAGTCGTTGATACACAGTGAAATGCTCGCCTGATAGCCTCCCGATTTTGGAAGGGAATTGCCGCTATGGGAACAATCGCCCCGCAAATAAAAGGGAATGGAGGGAGGGCGCAAGGTTGTGCGCGAAGAAATCATTTTCAGAAGACCGGAAGACAATGACGCTCAGGCTATGTCTTACAGTAGAATAATGTCCGGTAGGAAGCTCTGTCAGATAGTTGAAAGATTTCCCACTCACGGATTTGCCCGCTAGGAAGTAATAAAAATAGTTTTAGCAGCCGCTAAACAACCGTTGTTATCGCCGAAACTGAAGCGGCGCAAGAAGTTGGTTGAGCTGCTCTCTGCTCTCCGGCTGGCCTTCAAACCGATTTCTCAGGCCGTTTCTCAGGCCCTGAATGCGCGTGGCATAAGGCTGGGAAAGGAGTTTCATGAGCAAAAACAAGCGTTCTTCCTCGTTGAGGTGCTTTTCCCAATTGTCAATTTGGACAGAGAGCATGTATAGTGCAGCCTGGTTATCTGCAACGAAGTCGGCGATATGATCCGCCGCGGCGGCATTTTGAGGCATGGCAGCGGCCTCGTCCATGACAATGGTCAACACCTTCGCTAGCTCCAGGTATTTCTGGTCCACGGGAATCGGCTCCGTGGCGAGCAGGTCCAATTCCGTTCGCACATCGGGGCTGTTGGCACCAGACTTGGGCAAAGAGCATGCGCACAGGCAGAGGGCAAGACCAGTGATGAACAGTGCTTTCATGTGGGGAAATTTACACATTTGCTGCTATCTTCCGCCTCCGATTCTGGTTCCAAATGTATGTTCACGATGTCCATTATGAAAATTCATTCTTTTGCGATCTGTTCGCTGATCTTCTCGGCAATACTTTCCCAAGCCTTTGGCCAGCTTTCTCTCCCAGCGCCTTATCAACCCAACAAAAAAAAGGACTTTGTGGTGACGGTCAAGACGGAGTTGGGGGACATGGTGGTTTTGTTGTATGACGAAACGCCGATGCACAAGGCTAATTTTCTACAACTCGCGGAGGCCTCCTTTTTTGACAGCACCTCCTTTCATCGCGTGATCGCAGGGTTTATGATCCAAGGCGGAGATCCCAATTCGAAGGCTGGTGGCGATGCTTCCAAGATCGGGCAAGGCGGTCCGGGATACACGGTGCCGGCAGAATTTGTCCCTACACTTACGCATGAGAAGGGCGCCCTGGCTGCTGCGCGGATGGGTGATCAGGGCAATCCTACAAAGGCATCTAGCGGTAGCCAATTCTATATCGTGCAGAATGCCGGATCTTGCCGCCACTTGAATGGGAGTTACACGGTGTTTGGCCAGGTGATCCAAGGACTAGAAGTCATAGATAAAATCGCTGCCATGCCTGTGTCGCCGACCACCAAGCGCAACATCACCATGACGATGGAAGTGAAGAAAATGAGCAAGAAAAAGATCGCGAAGCGCTATGAGTCGGATTTGCCGCTCAGAAAGTAAAAGCACTGAGAGACGCTAAGTACCTTACTTCTCAGTGGTCTGAGTGCCTGAGTGGTAGCACAACATCCATTCTTACAGAACCCTAAAAAGAATCCGATTCCAACAAATAAAAATTCACTCAACCAGCCAACAGCTCCGTGGCATTTTGGAGAGCAGAATCTGTGGGAAATTCTCCGCTGAGCATCTTGGCAATTTCCACAATGCGCTCTTCTTTGCTCATGGCTTTGACGGTCGAAGTCGTGGTGTTGGCTTGAATTTCCTTGAGAATACGGAAGTGAGAGTTGCCTTTGGCTGCGATTTGCGGGAGGTGAGTGATTGAGAGAATTTGAAAGCGCAAAGCGAGCTGGCGCATGACCAAGCCGACTTTATTAGCGATTTCTCCGCTGATGCCAGTGTCAATTTCATCAAAAATCAACACAGGAAATTCCGATCGGTCAGCCAAGGCAGCCTTGATTGCCAACATCACACGTGAGACTTCTCCACCGGAAGCAACTTGCGACAGTGGACCCGCAGGCATTCCAGGGTTAGTTTGAATCATGAAATACACCCGGTTGAAGCCCGATGAGCTTGGCTTGAGGCGCTCGTTACCGAGGCGGATCATGCCTTCGGGATGCGTCATTCGCTCTACAGCAACTTCAAAACGTGATTTTTCAAATCCTACCTGACGCAGCACCGACAAGATTTTTTCCTCCAAAATGGGCTTAGCCGCGATGCGCTGCTCTTCCAATTGCAAGCCGATGCGGCCCAGCTTTTCACAAGCCAGTCCGTAGCTCTGCTTTTTCTCTCGAATGCGGTCTTCGAGGGAAGAAAAATCTTCGATTTTGTTGTTGACTTCCTGTAGCAACTCTACCAGCTCTTGCCCATCGCGCTTGCCGTACTTCAGCTTGAGTTGGTGGTAGGTCGCAAGCCGCTGCTCAATGAAAGCGAGTCGCTCGGGGTCGGATTCGATGTGATCAAGCAACTGCTGGAGACTCAGGGCACTTTCTTTGAGGAGCTGCCCGATCTCTTCGAGCCGCTGAACCTCGTCTTCGAGTACCTGACTGACTGCTCGCACCTTTTTGAGCGGTTCCAGGACGGTGCTGAGCGTGTGATACACAGATTCTTCCTGATGATAGAGAATCTCCGCGCCACCTCCCACGGCTTCGCGCACTTCCACCGAATTTTGGAGCAACTGAAGTTCTTCTTCCAGCTCTTGCTCTTCTGTCGTACGAATGTCAGCTTGGGTGAGATCTTGTTGCTGAAATCGCAGGTATTCGAGTTGCTGGCGAGAACTTGCCTCTTGCGCCTCCATCAATTGAATTTCCTTGCGCAACTGCTCGCAATCCTGAAGCAAAGAAGAAAAGTCCACGACGAGCTCCTGCGCATTGGCGTAGATGTCGAGCAGTTCGCGCTGGCGGTCGCTGTTGAGGAGAGATTGATTCTCGTTTTGGCTGTGGAGGTCCACCAAGAGGGTACTCAGGTCTTTGAGTACATCAAGGGTCACGGGCGTATCATTCACAAAGGCGCGAGACTTGCCGCTGGGGCTGATTTCTCGGCGAATGATAAATTCTTCTTCTGTCGCATCGAACTCGTCAAAGCGAAGAAGTAGCTTTTTTGTAGCCGGGGGCAAGCGGTGAAAACGAGCTTCCACGACGCATTTTTCATCCTCCCGAAACACCACAGAGCTATCAGCTCGCTTGCCCATGATGAGGCCAAGGGCTCCTACCAGCAAAGATTTTCCTGCTCCTGTCTCGCCCGTCAAGATGATCAGGCCGGAGGGAATGTCGATGGCGACCTCTGCGAAGAGTGCGTAATTTCGAATGTAGAGATGATGCAGCATACAAAACTTGTCGCTATGCCAACAAAGTTAGCACTATTTCCAGCAAAGAACCTCGCGATGAGGGAAGAATATGAGCTGGCAAAGCTATTTCGCAGAGCCTCGTAAGGCAAGATTGGTTTGACACGCTGCTTGAAATCAAGATCTGGAAAGTGGCGATACCAGTAAGGTCGGGCGGGAGTTGCACAAGCGATTGAAATTCAGCATATTGGTTGATCAGCTTCGCATTGAGTTGATGGGGAGGGAGATCCTTTTTCCGAACTGACGCTGTGAAAATTTTCATCTTGCCACCTAATTGGTCGTGGCACAACGGGGATGTGTTACCCCCATTTGTATGGAATACTCGCAAATTCAGCATGCCGCGAAAAGCCTTCCCTTTTCTAGAGAAAAGCGCCCATATCTGGTGTTAAATTTTGGATGAGACCGAGCTGTACACTTCCTGCATCGTCTGTGAGGGACTTCAAGTGCGTATTTCTGCTGGGTTTGGGGACAAAACAAAGCATCAGGTAACCATTTGTCCTTGAGTGCATCCACTCTTAGGAATATGTGCAAAACTATCTGACTGACCTTGATCTTTCGACTGAAATCATGCAGATTCGTAAGACTTAGGACGCGTTGAAGTATGAAGTTTTATTGATAATTCGCAAGAGTTCACAGATAACAGCGTGGCGGTGCGTTTTCCTAATCAGGTATTTTGCATTCAGTAGCTTGAGCGATCAGTGACAGTAATTGTCCATTGCCCCGAGCCACTCATCAACCATTCATCGACCTTATTATGTCATTTATTTCTGTGCTCCTTTTGCTGGCCTTCCTCGTTGTAGTCGAGGGAATGATCATTCGGGAGACCGATCTACAACCACAATGTGAAAGGCATCGCAGCTAACAAATGACTGCACACGATCAACAAACGGCCTTTCTCCTGATTCAGAGAAAGGCCGTTTTTCATTTGCTCAAAGGATTTCCGGTTACAATACATACCCCCTTGGTTTTTATCTCAAGCATTCAATCATTCGACCCCGATCAAGACAATTATGACCAAGCAAGCCAAACCCTGGTTGATGCTCGATGGCGCACTGTACCGTGCCTCTGGTGCCAAAGCCAGCCTTTTTTCTCAAAGTCTGCACTATGGAGTGGCAGTGTTTGAGGGAATTCGCGCCTACAAGACTCAAGAAGGGCCTCACCTTTTCCAGGCTGACGCACACTTTGCCCGCCTGAAATACTCCGCCGACATCATGGGCTTAGAATTGCCTTATTCCATTGATCAAATGGTGGAAATGTCCTACCGCGTGCTTCACGAGAACAAATACCTCGATGCCTACATTCGGCCCTTGGTGTTTGGTGGCGCGGAAATGAGCTTGGTACCAGCCAGCGAATCCCACCTGTTGATCGCCTCTTGGCGTTGGAACTCCTACTATGGCGACCGCCTAGCCCGCCTGCGCACCTCCAGTTATCGGCGACCTGATCCCCGCTCCTGTCATTTGGAGGCCAAAATCTCGGGCCACTACGTCAACTCCGTCCTGGCGACGGCTGAGGCGAAACGCTATGGCTACGACGATGCCTTACAACTCGATTGCGAGGGCTACGTTGCGGAAGCTTCTGCCGCAAATATCTTTTTTGAAAAGAATGCCGTCCTCTACACGCCGAGCGTCGGAAACATTCTGCCAGGAATCACCCGGCAAACCGTCATGGACCTCGCCAAGGAGATGGGCTACAAAGTAGAAGAAGGGCGCTACATGGTAGAGGACCTTCATCAAGCTGATGCCTGTTTTCTCACCGGCACTGCAGCTGAAGTGGCTGGGGTGTCATCGGTTGACGACCACGAATTTCCTATTCCGTGGGAAGACAGCATCGGATACTTGCTCTCCTGCCGCTACCGCAAGCTCGTGGTACACCCCAACTTGGAGCGGACCATCATCTAGGCAGGCTAT
>DAITMB010000026.1:20046-25046 GCA_036835375.1 Bacteroidota bacterium | reverse complement strand
AAAAAGTGAAGGAAAAGGAAAAAATCGGGTCGAACCGATAAGGATCGCTCTTCCCCCGAGAATCCTTTGTTTCATTATCCAAGTGCCACACGAGTATGTCCGTCACGGTCGAAACCAAGCTCTCCACGCTGAGCGCTGCCGAAGTCATTTCTGCTAGTCATCGTCTGAAAGGAGTCAGCCGAATCACACCTTTAGAATTCAACGAGCGACTGAGCATTCGCTACGGAGCGGACATTTATTTGAAGCGGGAAGACCTTCAAGTGGTGCGCTCCTACAAACTTCGGGGCGCATACAACAAAATGAGTCTGCTCGATGCTGCCGACCGAGAAATGGGGGTGATCTGTGCCAGCGCGGGCAACCATGCGCAAGGCGTTGCCTACGCCTGTCATGCACTCCAGATTTTTGGGCGGATTGTGATGCCGGTCACCACGCCGAGGCTCAAGGTGCAGAAAGTCCGCAAGTTCGGTGGCTCTTGGGTCACCGTGATCCTCAAAGGAGATACCTTCGACGATGCTCAGGCGCATGCGTATGAGTTGGCGATGGAGCAGCAAGCGATCTTTATCCATCCATTTGACGATGCGGAAGTGATTGCCGGGCAAGGCACTGTGGGCAAAGAGATCCTGGATCAATGTCCGTCTATGCCGGAGGTGGTAGTCGCCCCCATCGGAGGTGGAGGTCTGGCAGCAGGGTTATCAGTTTATTTTCGCCAGCTGGATTGCCCGCCGATTCTCTTTGGGGCAGAACCCCTGGGAGCGCCAGCCATGTACCAAGCCCTGCGCCAAGGCAAGCCCGTGCTGCTAGCGCAAATCGAGAAATTTGTCGATGGCGCTGCCGTTCGTCGGGTGGGAGATTTGACATATGAACTCTTGCGCGACACCTTGACTTCTGTGGTCTTGGTTCCAGAAGGAAGAGTTTGCACAGCTTTGCTGGATCTCTACCACGAAGAGGCCATTGTATCGGAACCAGCGGGTGCGCTTTCCGTGGCGGCCCTGGATTTGATTCAGGACGAAATCAAAGGGAAAACAGTGGTGTGTATTCTCAGCGGCGGCAACAACGACATTTCCCGGACTGAAGAGATTCGCGAGCGTTCCCTGCTGGATCTGGGACTGAAGCATTACTTCATTATTCGCTTTCCGCAGCGAGCAGGTGCCCTGCGCGAATTTGTGGCGGAGGTGCTCGGCCCCGAGGATGACATTACTTTTTTTGAATACATGAAGCGCAACCACCGCGAGATGGGCCCAGCAATTGTGGGCATAGAATACCCTCATGCCGCTGCGCATGAGGCACTGGTGGAGCGGATGCACATTGCCCGCGTAGATTTTGAAGCCATCAATGGCAATCCCACCCTGTTTCACCTGCTGGTGAGCTGAGCCATTTCGCTCAGTCATTGGACAAAATCTTCAGAAGGAAGCTTGGCCACCGGCAGCATCGCCCAGATAGGTCTCGGGACGAAGTGCCAGCAATTCCTGTTTCACTGAAGCGGAGAGATCCAAGCTTTTGATAAAGGTATGCAAGCTCTCCTCGGTCACCTGCGCATTGCCACGGGTAAGGTCCCGCAAGGCCTCATACGGTTTCGGAAAGCCTTCTCGCCGGAGAACGGTCTGGATGGCTTCTGCGAGAATGGCCCAGTGAGCCTGAAGATCTTCGCGAATAGCGTCCTCGTTGACCAGAAGCTTGTCCAGCCCTTTTTGCACGGAAAGAATCGCCAGATACTGGTAGCCAAGGGCGACGCCGACATTACGTAACACGGTGCTGTCGGTGAGGTCACGCTGAAGGCGGGAGATGGGTAATTTTCGGCTCAAATATTCCAACAGGGCCGTGGACAGACCGAGATTGCCTTCCGCATTTTCAAAATCAATGGGATTGACCTTGTGAGGCATTGCAGAGGAGCCCACCTCTCCCGCTTTTACCTGCTGCCGGAAGTACTCCTGCGACACATACAGCCAAATGTCCTGGCACAAGTCTGCGAGGATGCTGTTGATTCTTCGGAGGCAGTCAAAGATGCGAGCCAAGCCGTCGTAGTGATCGATTTGTGTGGTAGGCCAAGAGCGTTGGAGGCCGAGATGGTCCTCGAGAAAGTGCTTAGCAAAGGCGTTCCAATCTACGTCGGGATAGGCAATGATGTGCGCATTGAGATTGCCTGAGGCTCCACCAAATTTGCCGGGGTAGGGGAGTTCGGCGAGCTCCTGGACTTGGTTGCGCAAGCGCTGCTCAAACACGGCGAGCTCTTTGCCGAGGGTCGTAGGCGATGCGGGTTGACCGTGAGTGCGGGCGAGCATGGGAACTTTTCGCCACTTCTCGGCATCGGATTTCAGCTTGGAGAGGACGAGCGCCAGTTGAGGCAGGGTCTCCGCCATGATGGCTTCTTTGAGAAGCAGCGGCGTGGCGGTGTTATTGATGTCCTGAGAGGTGAGGCCAAAATGAATAAATTCCTCAGCTTGCTTGAGCTTATCGGTCCCAGCGGCATGGATCTGCTCCTTGAGATAATATTCTACAGCCTTGACATCATGGTTCGTCGTGGTTTCGATTTCTTTGACGCGGGCGGCTCCTTCGAGCGGCAGTTGGAGGTAGATGCTGCGAAGAAAATCGATTTCGTCTGGTGAGAGGGGTTCTAAAGGGCGAATTCCCAATTGGCACAAAGCCACGAAGTATTCGACCTCAATGCGAAGACGGTATTTGATCAAGGCAGCTTCCGAAAAATAAGCGGCTAGCTGGCGGACTTTGTTGTGGTAGCGCCCGTCAAGCGGGGAAATAGACAATAGTGGATCGAAATTCATGCGCGTGATTGAGGAAAGCGCAAATCTACGGGAAGTTGGGGAAAGTTCGGGGTCGGAATGAGCCGAAGTAGAAATAGGATAGCGCCTGCCCTAAGACCGAAATGGGAACTCGATGCGGAGTAATCTCCCTTCATGGCTTTTGCTCAAGCGCTTATTTTTTCGCGTAGGTAAACTGGTCGTAAGGCGGCAAAAAGTGTAGGGAGCGGGTGATGCTATCGACCCAAGCGATTTTTTCGCAATGCTCCGAATAAGGCATCCAGATGATGAGCTGATAGAAAAACTCATCATTTTCAAACACGGCGATCCGATAAAATAGCGGAAGGTCCGGAAAGGGCTTGTTCACGGCGAAGTAATCCTGACTAAATACAACCAGGCCTTGCGGCAATGTATCGCGGTAGCCAGACTCCGCAGTAAAGGAATCCACCCGTTCCAAAGCCGTAGTCTCCATATAATTGAAATAGCCCTTTAGCCGCAATCTTCGCCGTTTAATGGCCCCAAGGTTGTCCTTGGCATCTTCCATTCCCAGCACAAAAAATTGCGTGGTAGTATCATAAAACTGAAGGCTGGCAAATGGGTGCATGTCGTACCCAGGGAGGAGAAACGAAGGGACTGACATCCTGTACAGGCTGTCTGGCGACACGACTTCCACCATGCGATGCGCTTCCCCTTGCTGTTGGCAGGAAGTAAGCCCGAGGCAGGATATGATCACAGCGATGTAGGTGATCCTTTGCACAACTGCAAGGTACGTGAATTTGACCAAAAGTGCTTCGCCCCTCCGAAGAATTGAGGCAAGACTCTTCCACTTTTGGTCGAGATCATTCCCGACCTCACTGATCCTCAAAGGCTTAGCAAGCGCCAATTTGTAAGCACTCCTGAGTGAATATTCGCTTCCGGCATGATCCTTGCGTTTGCATCTTGATCATATGGTGGACTATTCACCCGGAAATAATCCTTATATTCGTGATCTTGTCATGATTCAAGCTGCAAACTTAATTTCCACCCCAGACATGAATTCCATTCAGGTCCCCCCGTCCAAGCTCCAATTGCTAGCTCAACAGGTGAGCCAGAAGCTCCTTCAACAGAAGCCTGTTTCCGCTGGATATCTCACTGGCGAAGAGATCAGATCTTTCGCCCAACACCAGCAAGTCAACTCTTTTTTGCTTTTCCAGATCTTTCAGGTGTGGGACCAGCGCGTGCAGCAACTTCAGCATCCCTACTTCAATGTCGAAGCAGAAGAGGTGCAAGAGGTGCTTTCGCAGCTCAAAAGTCAGTTGGCACACCACATTCGCATCGATGCCGACTCCTTCACGGATCTGCTAGAAAGGGCTGTCTCCAATTGCCTCAGCTTCATATTTGCGCCTAAAGACAGCTTCAAAAGCTTCTTTTTCACGCAGCAGGATCCCCTTCCTCTGGACCAATTCGAGCGCTATGCGCAGTTTTTTTCGGATTGGGACTTTGGAGTCAACAGCATTCTGAAGTATTATCAGAAGCACCAAGATCAGCCGATCACTTGGGCAGGATTCTCCGAGAAACTAGATCGGGTCGTTGAGATTTACGAGCAGAAAAAGGGGCAACCCATCAAGCAGTATCGCCAACAGCTCTATTCTTCGCTCACTGGTGAAGATTTGGACTCTATCATCGGGGAGCTGGAGGCAGCACGCGCCGCTGAAGAGGCCTCCCGAATGGCCGCAGAAGCAGAAGCGCGCCGTATTGCGCAAGAGGAAGAAGCTCGCAAGAGAGCCGAAGAAGCTCGCCTGAGAGAAGAAGCGGAGCAAGCTCGTTTGCGAGCTGAAGCCGCTGCTGCTCAGCGCCGTGCTGAGGAAGAGCGCGCCCGGCTGGAGGCTGAGCGAATCGCCCGGGAAGAAGAGGCAGAAAGGCTCCGTAAAGAAGAGGAAGCCAAGCGCAAGACCATTTTCGATGACCTCGGTGGAGGTTCTTCCTTGGACTTGGATCTCGACTTAGACGAAGAGGTCGTTGCTGCGCCTGTCAGGGCCAGCGAACCTTCCCCAACCCCCATGAGCTCTCCTGCTCCACTAGCGCGTGAAGAGGAAGCGCCAGCCCAGCCAGCGGAAGAACCAGTAGCGCCTATGCCTCTTCCTGCGGCAAATAGCGGTGAGGACGAATTTCAGGAGATGATTGCCAGCTTGGAGCCAGTCGAGAAAAAGCCCCAACCTGTGTTTCCTGCTACTGCTTCAACCGGAAATGGGAATGGAAACGGGAATG
>DAITMB010000026.1:0-19946 GCA_036835375.1 Bacteroidota bacterium | reverse complement strand
AATGAGACTTTTCTCGATAAATTCAAGGCAAGACAAGAAAAGCAGGAAGAGATCAAAGCCAAGGCCGAAGAAGTCGAAGAAAAAGGCGCGTCTATTTTAGACAAAATTCAGGAGCGCTCACAGACCATCGCCGATCGATTCTCCGAGCAGTCCCGCCAGCGAAAGCTTCACGAAAGTCTCAATGGCAACCAGAAAATCAAGCTCGACGAAATCCCCATTCATCGTCAATACCAATATGTGCAGAAGGTCTTTGGTGGGAACAATGTCCGCTTTCGCATCATTGTAGATCGGGTCAACGACGCCCGCGACGCTGCTGAAGTGGAGGATATTCTGAATAAATTCGTCCTCAGTATCGACGACATTGATCGGGAAGATGCTGTGGTCGTAGAGTTCATGGAGCTGCTGCGCCGCCGCTTCTAATTGCTATGGCGAGCGAGAGGACTAGAGGTGAGGGGGAGCGAATATTTGCAAAAACCGCCGATTCTCTTCTCAGCCACCTACAAAAGATTCATGCCGAGACACGACAAAAGCCAAAAGAGTCAGCCCTGCGCTGGCTCTTTTTTTTGGTGGGGGAATTGGCCTGTGTTCTGTAAGAAGGGGGGATTGATATGGATAAAAATGGGCAGACCCTCGGGCATAAGGTCAAATTATACCATGATCCACCTTTCGTCCCCAATATTCCACCTACTCTCGAAAGAAAGAAACGATCTTGCCATAGTAGAAAAATCAAGCATTTTCTTGTCTGAGAAATCAGACCTTTTTGCAGGTCTGTGTCCGCCGCCTCCTGCCTGAACTTCGATCCGAAGACATACTACTAATTTTGCAAACGATGAATTTCCTTTTTGAAGCAGTCCGCCGGGCTAGCACTTGGAGCATGTCGCTCATGGCGGCTATTTTTTTTCTTGGCTCCTGTAAGCCCGACACCCCCATTACTCCTACTTCTCCCCAAGTACCCACGCTCCCGGAAGTAGCAGCTACGCCTCTGGAAGAGATCAATGATACCTATGGAAGCCTGGCGGCTTTCGAAAAACATCGCCAATGGGGACCATACAACCTTCACGATCCAGCGCTGATTCAGGATGAAGACGGCACCTACTACAGCTATTCTACCGACGTGATGTATGGGTTACCGATCATGCGGGCAGGGGTACAGATTCGTAGCTCAAAAGATCTCGTGGCTTGGAAATTTGAGGGCTGGGCTTTGCCGGGGCTTCCTAAGAACGCGAGCGACTACATCCGAAGCCAGGGATCAGAGCCATTTGAAAATGTGTGGGCACCTTATATGATCAAGGTCGGTTCGGAATATCGACTCTACTACTCCCTCTCTTCTGCGGTTCACAAGTTGAGTGCCATTGGCCTCGCCACCGCTGAGACTCCCCTCGGGCCATTTATCGAAAAAGGACTGGCAGTGACCTCGGCGACATCCATTCCCATGACCAATGCCATTGATCCTTCCGTGATCATCGATCAATCGGGAAGACACTGGATGTATTATGGTTCTGCCTACGACGGTATCTACGTCATGGAGCTGGATGCCACCACAGGATTGGCGAAGACCTTCAACGACAAGGGATTTCGGATTGCACAACGCGGATTTACCGGCAATCGCATCAACGGCAA
The DNA here is from genome assembly GCA_036835375.1 of Bacteroidota bacterium. Classification (GTDB taxonomy): domain Bacteria; phylum Bacteroidota; class Bacteroidia; order J057; family J057; genus JANQTF01. The sequence continues at coordinate 18,326 of DAITMB010000026.1, read as the reverse complement.
CATTGAAGCGCCAGAAGTCATTTATCATCCTGAGTTTGGTAAATATTATCTCTTTTTGGCCTATGACTGGCTGGAGTCGAAGTACAATGTTCGCGTGGGTCGCTCCGATCAGCCAGACGGTCCTTTTGTAGATTACAGTGGGCGGGACATGAACGAGTCTCAAGACGATGCGCCGATGATTCTCGCACCTTATGCCTTCCAGGGTCACCAGGGGTGGCAGGGCGTTTCACACTGCGCGGTGATAGAAAGTGGTGGAAAATACTTCATGGCGCACCAGGGACGCCCCGTTGAAGATCGCTTCATGATGGTGATGCACGTGCGGGAAATCTACTGGACGGAAGATGGCTGGCCGCTGGTGTCACCACAGCGCTATGCTGCAACGCCACAAAGCCCGGTGGAGCAGAACGAACTATTCGGAAATTGGGAGCAAATTGTGCTCAACTATCGGGTGGTACCCGGCTACGAGGATGAACAAACGATCCCTGACCTACAGTTTGCGACGACGATGCAACTGGACGCTTCAGGGACCATCGACGGAAATGCTGATCACGCGTGGACCTATGCCGCCCCTTGGTTGTCGCTGAGCTGGGATCAGGGAGCACAAACGGCAAAAGTGCATGTGGCACGAGAAAGGGATTGGGAGAAAAAGGTAGAAAGCTTGATTTTTACTGGTCTTACCGATGATGCTACTGCCATTTGGGGCAAAAAATCGCCTTGATCTCCAAGCCGGAAGTCCGTCTTTTGAGTGACTCGCTGAGCGACTCATTGCTCTTCACTTCTCTTTCGAAACGACCGTTTCCAGCAGTTCAGATTGTTCTTTGGCCCTCCTCTCTCCCCTCACGTTCAATTCTCGTATTACATGAATGTCCATCGCTTCTACCTACTCACCATTTTAATCATGTTCAGCGCCTCCAATTTGGATGCGCAGAATGTCGCTCCGAATCAACTGTTCCTACACACCGATCAGGCGAGCGTCAAGATCAACTCCGAGATTTACGGTCACTTTGCTGAGCATTTAGGCAGGTGTATTTATGATGGGATTTATGTGGGAGAAAACTCGGAGATCCCCAATATCCGGGGTTTTCGCAGCGATATCATCGAAGCGCTCAAGGGCATGGGCATTCCGCTATTGCGCTGGCCTGGCGGTTGTTTTGCAGATACCTATCACTGGAAAGACGGCATTGGCCCGCGTGAAGATCGGCCCTCAATCGTGAATGTGTTTTGGGGAGGTGTCACAGAAGACAACAGCTTTGGGACTCATGAGTTTCTGGATTTCTGCGAATTGATCGGTGCAGAGCCGTACATCAACATCAATGTAGGATCAGGCACCGTGCAAGAGGCCTCCGAGTGGGTGGAGTATGTGACTTCCAGTAATGAAAGTCCCATGACAAAGCTTCGCAAGGAAAATGGCCGTGAGGAACCCTGGAAGGTCAAATATTGGGGCATTGGCAATGAAAACTGGGGTTGCGGCGGTCACATGACTCCGGAGTACTATGCCGATCTGTATCGGAGATTTGCGACCTACACACATGGGGATCTCTACAAAATTGCCGGGGGAGCTAATGTGGATGATTACAACTGGACCCGCGTTTTGATGGAAAAAACCCAGCGAGTGCCGTTCCTGATTCAAGGGCTTTCTTTGCACAACTACACCCTCCCAGAGGGCTGGATGCCCAAGGTGTCAGCAACGGAGTTTGATACCACAGGATGGTACAAAACCATGCGTGCCACCCTGCGAATGGACGAGCTCATCTCGCGCCACAGCGCAATCATGGACCAATATGATCCCAGCAAGCGTGTAGGGCTGATTGTGGATGAATGGGGAACTTGGTTTGCTGTGGAGCCGGGCACCAATCCCGGATTTCTGTACCAGCAAAATACCTTGCGCGATGCCCTCGTAGCGGGAATTCACCTCAACATCTTCAACCAACACGCCGATCGCGTCAAAATGGCCAATATCGCTCAGTTGGTCAATGTGCTTCAGTCTGTGATTCTTACCAAGGGTTCCCAAATGGTCTTGACACCGACTTACTATGTGTTCAAGATGTATCAGGTTCACCAGGGTGCCACCATGGTTCCGGTGAATCTGAACAGCAAGACCATCACTTTCGACGGCAAAGAATACGATGCCCTCCATGCTTCGGCGTCCATGAAAGAAGGCGAGCTGAATCTCACGGTTTGTAACATGGATCCCAGTCAGGGACATCAACTCCGACTTGTGGTCACAGGTGATACCTATGCCCGCACCAGTGGCCAGATCATCACCAGCCCCAACATGACGGATTACAATGATTTTGGTACAGCAGAAAAGGTCAAATTAGCCCCTTTCACTGTGCCCAAAGTCAAAGATGGCATCCTCACTGTGACGATCCCAGCACAGTCGGTGGTGCACATCCAGCTTTCAAAGTAGTAAAGTAGTAGTAGTTTAGCGAGTAGTGCCCCGTGTCTTTCAGATGCGGGGTATGCTTTTTCTCCATCAGGGCGTCCCGCACTTACATCAGGGTAGCTATGCTGTTTTTTTGCTGCCAGAATGCGCTTGTACCCCTTCTTTGATTACTTTTCCCAAGACGTATGAACACGAACCCCTCCAACTTTTCTCAAATGATTCATCTTCGGTTTTTCTCTTCTATCCTAATATTCCTTTCGCTCGCGGCCTGCCAAGCACCTTCTAAGACCCAGTCAGACGCTGCTGCGGCGTTGCCAGTTTTGCCAACTATGGAGGCATTTTCAGCCTCTATCGCTGGCAAGCCTGTGGGGCTGTACATCCTTCAAAACGAGCAGCTCCATGTGGCGATTACCAACTACGGAGGTAGAATCGTAAGTTTGTTTACCCCAAATACTGCGGGCGAATGGACCGATGTCATCATGGGATTTGATTCTCTGGCAGCTTTCCAGCGCTCTACGACACCGTATTATGGCGCGCTCATCGGTCGCTACGGCAATCGCATCGCCCAAGGACAATTTACCATCGATGGGGCCGCAGCTCAACTACCGCTGAATAACGGGCCAAACCATCTGCATGGAGGACCCGAGGGATTTCACAACCAAGTGTGGGAAGTATTATCCAACCAATCGGATAGCCTGAAACTGCGCTATGTGTCGCCAGATGGTGACATGGGCTACCCCGGAGAGCTTTCCGTAACGGTGACTTACTACCTTGATGGTGCCGCGCTGGGCATTCGCTACGAAGCCAGCACGCAGCAAGCCACCCATGTCAATTTGACCAATCATGCCTATTTCAACCTCAATGGCTCGGGAAAAGGCGACATTCTTTCCCACCGATTGCAGATCCTCGCCGATAGGTACCTGCCTGTGGACAGCACCCTGATCCCCTCCGGATCGCCTGCACCTGTGGTAGGCAGCCCATTTGATTTTTTAGAGGCGCAGCCCATCGGTGCGCGCATTGAAGCCGACGATGAGCAACTCGGATACGGCTTGGGATATGATCACTGCTATGTCCTGAAAGCTGGCAACGCAGCGCTGCGGGAGGTGGCTACCTTGCAAGGAGACCTATCCGGGATCCTCATGACGGTGGAGACGACCGAGCCAGGACTTCAATTTTACTCCGGGAACTTCATGGACGGCCAGGAGATGGATAAATTTGGCAACGCCCTCTCACTTCGCACAGCTTTGTGCCTCGAGACCCAGCATTTTCCCGACAGCCCGAATCAGTCCTCCTTTCCGAGCACGTTGCTTCGCCCGGGAGAGCGATACGAGAGCGAGACGCGATACCGCTTCGAGCTGAGCCAGCCCGAGTAAGGAAGTCTCCCATCTTTTGGAGGTAAATCGATACGAAATCGTCCTCCTCTCCGGTAGGATCGTCCACCTGTACATGATGCGGCAGGGCTATTTTGCAGTTCGAAAGGTGTTTTAGAAACCATTTTTTCTGGCGCCTACACCGGACTACTAACCTCACGAACATGCAGCATCGTTCGCCTGGCAGCAGGCGCACCTCGTTTTTATGCCAGCAGGAAAAGAAATCCAATCAACCTCTGAAAGGGGTGTCGATGGAAGACCGCTGGGGCCTAAGTCAACGGATTCTGCCCTTGGTGATGATCATCACGATGGTCCAGATGGGACAAGCGCAGGAAGTTTCCCGTATCTCAGTCCACGATCCCGTGATGATTCAGTCAGAGGGCAAATACTATTTGTTCTGCACTGGAAAGGGAATCGCTTTCTGGAGTTCCACGGACATGCAGCATTGGACAAGGCTACCAAGTGTGTTCGCGGTGGCCCCGAGTTGGACAGAATCGGTGGTCCCAGGCTTCAAAAACCACATTTGGGCACCGGATATCTCTTTCCACAACGGGCTGTATTATTTATACTATTCTGTCTCGGCATTTGCCAAAAACACTTCTGCTATCGGGGTCGCAACCAATGTGACCCTTGATCCTGAAAACCCTGCATTCTGCTGGCAAGATCATGGCATTGTGATACAGTCTCATCCTCATCGCGATTTATGGAATGCGATTGATCCGCACTTGATTGTAGATTCCGCAGGCGTCAGTTGGTTGTCCTTTGGGTCCTTTTGGGAAGGGTTGAAGTTGGTGAAGATGAGCGAAGATCGACTCTCCATTGCAGAGCCGCAAGTGTGGCATACCCTCGCCAAGCGCGTCAGAAGCCCTTTGTTGCCAGACCAAGAACCAGGAGATGCAGCGATTGAAGCGCCATTTATTTTTGAAAAAAATGGCTATTACTATCTTTTTGCCTCCTTTGACTATTGCTGTCGTGGCGAAGAAAGCACCTATAAAATGGTGATGGGCCGCTCCAAGTCGGTCACAGGTCCCTACCTCGACCAAGCTGGCCTCCCGATGACAGAAGGGGGCGGATCCCTCTTGCTGGAAGGGAACCAAGAGTGGGCAGGCGTGGGACACAATAGCGCCTATACTTTCGAAGGAAAAGATTATTTGGTATTTCACGGATATGAAGCCGCGGATGAAGGTCGTCCCAAGCTTCACATTCGGGAGTTGGCCTGGAACTCGAATGGCTGGCCTTTTTTGCCTTGAGACGCGTTTTGCCTTCGTCATGAGTTGGGGTGATCCTTTGGCACAATCCAACTCAACACAATTCGAAACAATTTCTTTAATTCTCTTCACGAAGTTGAGCGACAGAGCAAACGGATAGCAAGCGCCCAATTCGCGCTTTCTTTCGCTCCCGTGGACGCTCGCTCCTAACCCACTAGACGATATGAACCTAACCCACACATTTAGTTCCCTCTTGATCGGATGGATCGGCTTGATGGCCTTGAGTGCCCAGCCCACCACCTCTCCAAGCTCCACACCTGCCCGAATCAAGATCGACATCGACCGCAAGGTCGGGGAAGTCGATCCGAATCTGTATGGCAACTTCGTGGAGCACCTTGGCCGCTGTGTCTATGGTGGAATCTACGAACCGGGCTCTCCTCTGGCAGATGAGCGGGGCTTTCGCACAGACGTGCTCGAGGCTGTGCGCGAACTTCAAGTGTCGCTCACGCGCTATCCTGGCGGCAATTTCGTGTCCAACTATCATTGGCTGGACGGTGTGGGGCCGTTGGAAGATCGTCCCGCGCGCATGGAGCTGGCTTGGGGAAGGCTGGAGAGCAACCACTTTGGCACCAATGAATTCATGGCTTATGCCCGCGCGATGAACACAGAGCCTTACTTCTCCGTCAACATGGGAACCGGGACCATCGAAGAAGCCCAGCAGTGGGTAGAATACACCAATGTGAAGGAAGGGCCATATTACGCCGAACTGCGCAAGCAGCACGGACATGTGGAGCCTTACAATATCCGCTACTGGAGCCTGGGAAATGAAATGGATGGATTTTGGCAAATGGGGCATCTCAGCGCAGAAGACTATGTGAAAAAGGCGCGTGAGGCAGGCAAACTGATGCGCTTGACCGACCCCAGCATCAAATTGGTGGCTGCTGGAGCCTCCAACTTTCGGCCCGGAGCTGATCCTATGGCCTGGAACCGCGTGGTGCTCGAAGAATTACGTGATGTGGTGGACTACATTGCTCTGCACATGTATGTCGGCAACCCCGACAACCATTATTACCACTTCCTCGCTTCCCCCCTCGTGCTCGAAGAGCGCACCCTGCTCGTCAAAGGCTTGATCAACGAAGTGATGCAGGAAGCCAACCGCGGGGACCGCGATCCGATTTACATTGCGTGGGATGAATACAACATTTGGTATCGCGCCCGCTCCGAAGAAACCATGAACGGCACCCGTGCCCTCGAAGAGCGCTACAACCTAGAGGATGCCCTCGTGATCGCCGGGTTTTTGAATGCCTTCATTCGCAATGCCGACGTCGTAAAAATGGCCAACATGGCCCAGCTCGTCAATGTGATCGCGCCGATTTTTACCAACGAAGAAGGTATGTTTCGCCAGACGATCTACTTCCCGCTTCAGTTATTTGCAGAGCACATGAGGGGCACCGCGCTGGACGTGTTTGTAGATTCCGATACGTATGACACCGAAAAATTCTTTCTTGGTCTGGGCGAATCCATGGCTCAGCTGGAGGATGTGCCCTACCTCGACGTATCCGCGACCTACGACAATGGCGAAGTCATGATCGCCGTAGTAAACCGCCACCTGGATCAGACCATTACAACCGACCTCATTTGCCAAACAGGGACATTTAACGGAGATTTTGAAGTGTACGAGGTCAATGGTAGCGACATCAAAGCATCCAATGACTTTGGAAGCGAGATCATCCAGACGACCCAGAAACCAAAGCTTCGTGCGAATGGGACTACCATGAGCTACACATTTCCACCGCATTCCTTTACCCTGATCAAAGGAAAGATCCAAAAATGATGGCGGATGGATGGCCGGAGTACCGGCCTTAGACACCTTGCGCTCCCATGCAGTATTGCGTTCCTCAGGGCCTTTTTGCAAGGCTTTGAGGACGCTTCGTTGACAGGCTTTGGGTAAGAAGAGGATCGTAGAGTCATTGAAATTAGATAAATCCTTCCCACCTTGTTCTACTCGATGGCCGACAATGAAAGGACTACTTTATATAAGCGCATGGCTCACAATATTCCTGGTGGAAGGAGGGTGGCAGACGAAATTATTGGCTGATGCGCCATTTTCGTATCGACTTCGCTACCTAACCATGGAAGATGGCCTTCCTCAAAACAATGTCGATGCCATCTTGCGCGACCGCGAAGGCTTCATGTGGTTTGCTACCTGGGATGGTCTTTGTCGATACGATGGGTACCGGTTTCAGGTGTTCAAAGCCAATGGCCGCCAACCTGGCCTGCCAGATAATTTTGTGCAGACGATCTGTGAAAGTGCGGACGGCCAAATCTGGGTGGGAACGGCTCACGGAATTGGGATTTACGAGCCGCGATCACAGCAATTTTTACCTGCGCAAGAGCTCCTTCCTTCCTTGTCTCGCAGCAACATTCGCACCATCATCACAGATCGACAGGATCGCATGTGGATCGGTACGGAAGGAGAAGGGATATTTTCGGTTGGAAAAAATACGGAAAATGGCTCTTATGGAGTGAAGCACATTCCAATGCCGGGGGTAGCCGTGTACACCTTGCTTTCTTTGCCCGACGAGGGCGTGCTGGCAGGCACCTCAAACGGAATCTATGACATAGACTTGGACAAAGGAACTGCTTCGCTGGCTTCAGCCTGGCAGTTGCCCGACGGGCTGGATCGAGACGTGATTAGCTTGTGGAAAGAACCCGATGGACCGCTTTGGGCAGGGACCGACGTGGGACTGCTTATATTTGATCAGGCTGGGGAAGCACCATTTATTTTCACCCACGACCCCGACGACCCACACAGCCTAATCCACAACACGGTCACTGCCATACAGCCTGATGGCCTGGGGCAACTTCTCCTCGGCACCCTTGGTGGCATTTGCCAATATCAGGCTGGCGCGAGTAAATTTGTCTCTCTCAAAGGCTCGGTCAATGCACATACACAGCTCAACAGTGTGTTTGTGAATAGCTTGCTCTGCGACCGCTACGGAAATGTGTGGATAGGAACCGAAAAAGGTGGAGTAAACACCTACAACATTCATCAGAAAAAATTTGAACGCTTTGCCTACGAGAAGACCGACCCAAACAGCCTGACTCACCCCACTGTCAATTCCATTTTGGCAGAAGTGCGCCATTTGTGGGTAGGCACTGCTGGCGGAGGTCTTCATCGCATCGACCGCAGCAACGAGCGGATCCTTGCGATGCAGCATGACATTCACCGAGCGACCTCCATCAGCAGCGATTTCGTGACCTCCATGCTTCGCGATCAGGCAGGTCGATTATGGATTGGGACCTGGGGCACCGGACTGAACCTACTTTTGGGCGAGGAAAGCCAGAATTTTCAGCGCTTCCCTGTCGGTGCGAACGGTCTTCATAGTGGGTTCATTTCATCGTTGGTGGAGGATCCCGCGGGATTTTTGCTCGTCGGGACCCTCGGCGGCATTTCGCTATTTGACCCTGGTAGCGAACGATTTCAGCAGGTGATCCTTCCAAGGCGCCGCTCAGGAGAATCCGTGCAAGTAGGCTGCATTCTGCTTGATGCGCAGGGTTACTATTGGTTGGGAACACGCGCCGGGCTGTACCGGTTTCACCGCAGTTGTCTATCGATGTCATCCAGCGAAATTGCAGCGGATTCTCTTGCCTTTTTTTCCAAGGAAGCCCTTGCACCCAATGGGTTGCGGGGCGATTATGTGATATCGCTCAAGCAAGATGTCCAAGGAAATGTATGGGTCGGCACTTTTGGCAATGGCATTGGGCGGGTGCTGATGGAAGCCGGGCAAGTGACTGGCTTCGAATTTTTTACCCAAGAGCAAGGACTCTGCAATAACACCGTCTATGCCATTGAAGAAGACAGCGAAGGCCACCTCTGGCTGAGCACCGACCAGGGACTTGCCAGGTTCAACCCCGTGAGCCGTCAGTTTCGGACCTACTACCAAGTGGATGGGCTCACCGACAACCAGTTTTACTGGTCAGCTTCCAGTCGGGATGCGCAAGGAAGACTGTATTTTGGCGGAATCAACGGGTTGACTTCCTTCCTTCCTCAAGACATTCGCCCTTATCCTTTTGCGCCAGAAGTAGAAATTTCGGATTTCAGCGTGCTCAACAAGCCCTTGCAGGTGGGCGAAAAGCGTCATGGAAGGGTGGCCCTGCGTCGGTCTATTTCGCAGAGCGACACTGTTTTTCTGTCTTATTTGGACAATGTCTTTTCGATCGAATTTGCCGTGCAGACCTATGTACTGCCACAGCGCGTGACCTACCGCTACCAAATGGAGGGCGTGGACCAGGACTGGGTCTCTGTGCCTGCCGATCGTCACTTTGCCAACTACACCAACCTCCTGGGAGGCACCTATCACTTTCACGTGACAGCCTTGAGCGAAGATGGGATTGAGTCCAGCAACGTACGCACCCTCACCGTCGTGATCCGTCCTCCGTTTTGGCAAACGACGTGGTTTGTGGCTGCGCTGATTCTGCTTGGAGTGCTGCTCGTGATGGCCTACATTCGACTGCGCACGCACTACCTTCACCAGCAAAAGAAAAAGCTGGCCAGGCAGGTAGCATTACGAACAGCCCAGATTGAGGCCCAGAATGCGATTTTGGAGGAGCAGAAGGGTCATTTGTTGGAATTGAATGAGCAGGTGAAAATGGTGAACCAGATGCGCTTACGGTTTTTTACCAACATTTCCCATGAGTTTCGCACGCCCTTGACTCTGATCATCGATCCAATCGAGAGTCTTTTGAGCCAATTTTCAGGAGACACCGCCACGGGCCGCACCTTGCAGATTGTGTATCGGAATGCGCAGCGATTGCTTCATTTGATTCAGCAATTGATGAGTTTTCGCCGCCTGGAAGCAGGGAAGTTACAAGCGAGAGTAGGGGAAGGCGATGTAGTCACTTTTGCCAAAGAGGTGTTTCATTCCTTCCAAAAATTGGCCGACAATCAGCGAATCGAGTACCAGTTTGACGTGCAGGGAGAGGCAGAAGGAGAGACTTGGTTTGACGCCGAAAAATTAGAAAATGTACTCTACAACCTCCTCGCCAATGCTTTCAAATTTACCCCGGCGGAGGGGAAGATCTCCCTCGAAATTCGATTTGACCGGCAAATAGATCCAGCCGTGACGACAAGTAGCGAAGGCGCATCGCCCAAGCCGGAGCTCCATCTCGCGGTCCGTGACAGTGGGATCGGGATTCCGGAGGCACAACAGGAGCATATTTTCGATTATTTCTATCAGGTTCCAGCGCGGGACCATGCCCAGAGCCACGGCTCGGGGATCGGCCTGGCACTCACCAAGGAGTTGGTGTCGGTGATGCACGGAGAGATTCGAGTGGAAAGTGTGCCGGGCGAAGGAAGTCTGTTTGAAGTGAGGTTGCCTTATCTGGCCTATCAGTATGAAGAAAGTGAGCGGATTGATCACCCGCGGATCTACCGTTCGAATCTCAGTACGCAAGTGAACCTGGTCGAAGATCAACTACAGGCGCGTCTGGCGCCCTCACTCACGGAGCTGAACGAGGGAGAATCAGACAAACCGCTACTCCTCATTGCTGAGGACAACTACGACTTGCGTGCTTTCCTAATCCAAAGCTTGGCTGGAGAATACAGGATTCTGGAAGCAGACAACGGCAAAGAAGCTCTTGAGCTGGCTACCAAATACGGACCACAGCTCATCATCAGCGACATCATGATGCCGATCATGGACGGACTGGAGTTGTGCAGCCACCTGAAAGAAAGCATTCAGACCAGCCATATTCCGCTGATTTTGCTCACCTCCCGCAACATGGTAGAACATTGGGTAGAGGGGCTCGAAGCGGGGGCAGATGACTATGTCCCCAAGCCATTTCATCTACAAATTCTCCAAGCGCGCATTGAGAATCTCATCTCTTCGCGGCGGCGCTTGCAAGCCTTGTTTGGGCAACCTCAGCGCCCAAAAATCGAGGAAGTCGCACAAAATCCCCTCGATCAAAAATTTGTGAAGCAGCTCTACGAATTGCTGGATACGCACCTAGGAGACCCCGACTATGGCCCGGACCAAGTCGCCAGCGACTTGTGTATCAGCCGCAGCTTGCTCTACAAGAAAATCAAGGCCCTTTCGAGCATGTCGGTGACTGAATTTGTGAACGCACACAAGCTAGAAAAAGCCTGCACGATGTTGCTCGATCCAGAGATGAATATTTCGGAAGTTGCGTACCGCTGCGGATTCAATGACCCGAAATATTTCAGCCGGGTGTTTCGCAAACGATTTGGGATTTCACCCAAGGAATACGCCCGGGGGGGCGAAGCCGGAAAAGAAGCTCCCGGTGTAGGGGACGCATAGACTGGTGGCTGGCAAGACAGGAAGATAAGTCATCAAGAGTAGAAATACTTACGAAAAGAAAGACTGTGGAAAAGGTGTCATATAGTCCACCTTTGCAGCTCATTTGCTGATATCTCCCCATTTATTTTATCCTGCTATCTCACGATTACAGCCCAATAGGCTTGTTGAAGGCTGATTATTCGATAGTCCACCCGCTATGTCCAATCGTCCACCTCGGAGGTAAAACAACTGCCTACCTTAGGTAACGGTTCTGTACTACTAACTCGAAAGATATGTTTCGTATTGACAAAATTTCCATGTTGTTGTGTGGTCTCCTGATCTGGGCCGCGCCATCTTTTGCACAAGTGACCGTCTCTGGTCTGGTGTTGGATGGAAAAGATCAGACGCCGATAGAAGGGGCCTCCATTGCTGAGGTAGGCACCTCGAATGGAATCATTTCTTCTGCCACGGGCGAGTTTCGCATCACAGTAGCCAGCGCAGAAGCGACCTTAGCGATCTCCATGTTGGGGTATGACAAGATCTCCCTGCCGCTCGAAGGGCGCAGCATGGTGGAAATTCTTCTCACGCCAAAGGATAGTTATCTGGATGAGGTGGTGGTGGTAGGATACGGCACGCAGAAGCGGTCGGATCTCACAGGTTCAGTAGGCTTGGTCAATGCCGAGGAGGTCGAAAAACTCGCCAACAGCAGTGTCGTCAAAGCGCTCCAGGGCCAGGTGGCCGGGGTGCAGATTCACGGGGGAGGAGAGCCTGGCACAGAGCCTCAAATCAAGATTCGTGGTGCAGGAACTTTTGGGAATAACACGCCCCTCTACATTGTGGACGGCGCTCCCGTGGTAGGATTGGGCGACTTCAATGCCCGCGACATCGAATCGATTCAAGTGCTCAAGGACGCTTCGGCTGCGGCAATCTATGGTTCCAGGGCTGCCAATGGTGTGATCATCGTCACAACCAAGCGAGGCACCGCCGGGCAGACCCGCGTGAGCTACGATGGCTATGTGGGGATGCAATCTGTGCCCAAAACGATTGAGGTCACCAACCGAGAGCAGTATCAGCTGATCACGAACACGGCCCAGATCAATGCAGGGCAGCCCCTCGCGTTGGGAAATGATCCCAACTCTCCGTTGTTCATCAACGACGTCGATACCGACTGGCAAGCCGTGGGCTTCAAAACAGGCCAGATTCAGTCTCACAACGTGAGCATCTCTGGCGGTAGCGAAAACCTCACGGGCTTTGCTTCATTGAATTACTTTGACCAGCAAGGAACCCTCGCAGGCGAAGCGCCCAATTTTGAGCGGATGACCTTTCGGGTGAACAGCGAGTACAAAAAAGGTCGATTCAAGGTCGGTGAATCAATGTATTTCATGTACACAGACAAGCTCAATCCTTCCTTTTTGCATGTCGGCAACTCGATTGTTGATTTGGTGAAAGCCATCCCGACGATGCCCTTTGAAGATGAAGCACGACTTGGCGGCTATGGTGGTGCTGACAACCAGATTCACCGGGCGATCACGCTGAATGTGCCGGGGATGAATAATTTGCTGTCGAGCCAGACAAGCCGCTACCGCTTTTTTGCGGATGTGTACGGGGAGGTCGAGCTGCTCAAAGGCTTGAAATACCGCATCAACACGGCATTTAACCGGGAAGATTGGGCGACAGTTGCCACGGCACCTCGCTACGATTTGGGCTGGTTTTTCCAGAATGAAATCGCCAAAATGGACGAGACGCGGGGCAATGGCTTCACGGTCCTGGTCGAAAATCTGGTGACCTACGAAAAGCAAGTCGGCAAGCACAGCTTCAACCTTTTGGGTGGCTATACGATGCAAGTGGACCAGATTCGCGAAATCTCCGGACACGCGGAAGGATACACCGAGCCATATTTCTGGGTGCTCAGCGCCGGGGTGAGCGGCAGAACCCTCCGGGGATTTGAAACGGAGTGGCGCCAATTGTCGCAACTCGCGCGCTTGAACTACGACTACGACGACCGCTATTTGCTCACGGTGACCTATCGCCGAGACGGTTCTTCGAAGTTTGCGAGGGAATTCCGATATGGCAATTTTCCCTCCGTGGCAGGAGCATGGAAAGTGCACAACGAAGCCTTCTTCAAAGTTCCCTTCATCAACCAATTCAAAATTCGGGGGGGCTATGGAACCCTGGGAAACCAAGAAATTGGAACGTATGGCTACACTGCCTTCATCAACAACAATTCGCACTATTCCTTCAATGGTCAGTTCGCTTCAGGAGCTACCCAATATGCCTATGCCACCCCGGACCTTCGCTGGGAGTCCACCACCAGTGCTTCGGTCGGCATAGACATGAGCTTTTTGGAGAATCGCGTGATGTTCTCTGCGGAATACTACAACAATGTGTCAAACGACCTACTGATTGGTGTGCCCATTCCGCGCTCTAACGGGACCTTCGATAACCCAGTCGTCAACGCAGCTTCGATCCAAAATCAAGGATTAGAATTCATTCTTGGCTACCGCAATCTGGAAGGAGCTTTTACCTACGCTATCGACGCGAATTTCTCCACCCTTTCCAACGAAGTCTTGTCGCTGGGCGGAAATGGCGAACCGATTTTCGGCAACATGAGCCGCACAGCTCAGGGAACAGAGATTGGCGCCTTGTACGGCTTTGTGTATGACGGCATTTTTCAAAGTCAGGAAGAGGTGAACAATCATGCCTTCCAGTCAGCCCTCACCGCACCTGGCGACATTCGTTTTCGCGACGTGAACGGACGTGGTCCTGATGGAGAGCTGACAGGCGAACCCGATGGGCTCATCACTGCCGAAGATCGAGTATATCTGGGCAGCGCCATTCCTGACTACTACTTCGGGCTGAACTTCAACGCTGGCTACAAGGGGGTTGACTTCACTGTCTTCTTGCAAGGCCAAGGCGGAAACCTCATTGTCAATGGCCTGCGCCAAACCCTGGAGCGCCTCGACTTTGACAACCACTCGGTAGAAATGCTCAACTTTTGGACCCCGGAAAACACCAACACAGACGTGCCTCGTCCCATCATCGGCGACCCTAATGGAAACCTTCGCGAATCGGTTCGCTGGATGGAAAACGGTTCTTTCGCGCGGATTCAGAATGTTCAGCTTGGGTACACCTTCCCAGAATCAATGCTGAATGTGCTGCGGGTGAGCAACATGCGGGTGTATGTCTCTGGCCAAAATGTGTACACCTTCACGCGCTATTCAGGATTCGACCCGGATATCTCCAACGATGGGCTCTTCAGCCGTGCTACCGACTATGGATCCTGGCCCAACCCGAGGACCTTCCTCGCCGGTGTCCAACTTTCTTTCTAAATAAAAAGGCCTGCCAGGGAGTCTTGGGTGCATTCACCTTTCCGTTCGCTGGCAGCGCCACATGTTCTTGATTCTTGGATTTTTTCCTGTCAAATATCACCCGGTGTGATCACGACAAGGAGCTACGACAAACTCTACTCAACATTGACGATTAAGACAATGACGCTACTAACAAAGACACCAACACCGACTCGCAAAGTCAACATTCTCCGCCTGATCCTCGCCGTGGTGCTGGGAGTGGGTCTGCCTTCCTGTGGCAATGAATTTCTGGAGCTAGAAAATCCCAATCAGCAGACGGAAGATACCTTCTGGCAAAACGAACAGGACGCGATCAAAGGGACCAATGCAGCGTATGCCAGCTTGCTCCTTGATGGGTTGTACATGAGGTTCGGTCCAGCGTTGCTCGACTTTCGGGGCGACGACATGGCCGGAGACAGTCCCTGGGACGCTTTGGGCAACATCGGCAAGTTTTCTATCGGTACCAATTCCCTCGGACCAGAAATCTACTGGCTGGCTTGCTACCAAGGGGTATTCCGCAGCAATCAGGTGATTGAAAACGTGGGGGACATTGACATGGATGAGGCCCTCGCCGCTCGTCTCATTGGGGAGGCTCACTTCTTGCGCGGATTGTACTACTATCATCTGGTGAAAGCTTTTCGCAACGTGCCGTTGGTGTTGAGCACGCCCAATTCTTCTGACGACTTTTACCCAAGCCAGGCAACACCCGAAGCGGTATGGCAGCAGATCATTGATGACATGAAGGCAGCGCAGGCCGTCCTTCCCGACAACTACACAGATGCCAACGTGGGCAGAGCGACCAAAGGTGCCGCGACGGCTTACCTCGGCAAAGCCTACTTGTTCAACCAGCGCTGGGATGAGGCAGCTGTCGAGTTCAAGAAGCTGATCGATTCTGGCCTTTACGGCCTGATGAATGATTATCGCGACAACTTCACCGAGCGCAACGAGAACAACCGGGAATCAATTTTCGAAGTCCAGTTCAGCCGCGAAGTGGGTGGCACCGAGCTACCTTGGGGTGGTGCGCCACAGCCAGGATGGGGACAGACCTCTGCCCGCGCGATTACGTACGGACCAGAGAACTTCGGTTTTTCGGACTGCCTGCCTACTCGCTGGATTTTTGACGAATTCATGATCGAAAAAACCGTCGATGGCGAAGAAGATCCGCGTCTGAGGGCTTCGATTTTCTACAATTATCCTGGTGCTACGCTCTATGGGGTGAGCTTTCAGCAAGCGTATGGCCCAAATTCGGACAAAATTTTCCCGAGAAAATACCAGAATGATGACACCGGGATCCCCAACGAATTTGACTGGCGCTCAGGAATCAATGAGCGGATCATGCGCTACGCCGATGTGCTGATGATGTATGCAGAGTGCCAAAACGAGCTCGGCAATACAGCCCTCTGTGCGGAATATGTGCAGCAAGTTCGCGACCGCTCGAACTTGCCCAATCGCCAAGCGGAATTCGCAGCGATGTCTCAGGAAGAGATGCGCGAGCAACTCAGTCACGAGCGCGCACTAGAGTTCTGCTTTGAAGGACACCGCTTTGACGATCTCCGCCGCTGGGGCTGGCTTTCCGATCCAGTGAAGTTGAACATTCTCAAGCAGCGCGATCCCGGATTCAACGGCTACATTCCTGGCCGGGAGTATCTCCCCATTCCTCAGATTGACATGGATACCAATCCCAACCTCGTGCAGAATCCCGGGTATTGATCTTGATCGCATGTGATTCCATAAGTCAAAGCCCGGATGGACGCAAGGTCTATCCGGGCTTGATATTTTTGAGGAATGCAGCTCAAAAAGCTTCACAGATGTGAGGGACTATCGATCGCCGAACATGTTGCCCATGTCGCTGACTTCATATCCTTGGGTAGAAAATACCTCTGGCTGCGCGCCATTGCGGATGTTTCGAATCGCAAACTCTTGTACCTGGTTGCTATTTTTCTTCTCGACCCGTCCTTCAATGACCATGCCTTTGATCCCATAGACGTTCGACCAGTTGGTCATCTGGCCTGTAGAAGCGTTCTTGACTTGCGCAAAGTCCAGCAGCACAGTAAAATCAAAGTCCCACTCTTCAGTGACCCACACGTTGGAAGTTTCATTTTTGCTTTCAACCAAGTACTCCTTACAAAGCATGCCTTCGATGGTCTTGGTGCGGCCCGTCTCGGTGATGGAAAAATCATCAGCCGCTACATCAGCGCTCTTGACCTTGGCCTTGATTCGGAGCATGGGCATGATCGTCGCGGTCTTGTTTCCATCCTTATCGGTGACTTTGGAGGTCATTTTACGAGTTTGGCGATCGACGATCACGATGGTCTCCTCGCGTGGATCATCCCCTTGCATTTGGATGGCGATCTTGTAAGCATCAATCACATACTTCATCTGCGCGGGGCTTCCTTTCTGCAATTTATCCCCCTTGTACTCGCGTGACTCCATCTCAAAGGAGCCGATGAAGCTGCTTGCGCGGAGTGCGGTAGATGCGGGTTCTTTATCGGCAGAAAATTCAATTTCATCCCCGTTTTCTCCCGTGACGATCACCCGATCGCCATCCACACGCACTTGCGTGGAATCATCACCCATGTCATAGACTTCTCCCATGACTTCGCCCGTCTTCTCTTCGAGTCTCTTCCCGATTTTCTCTACGGCCTTGTCTTCCGCAGCTCGCTCTACGCGTCGCACGAGGCGATCGACGATCTGGGCGGAGAGACCGGTGAATAGGAAGACGCTCATCAAAATAGTAGTCAAAGTGCGTTTCATTGCTGAATAGTTAGTGTTGTGTAAAATAAGAATTTCGGAAAACCCGATCGTAAAATAATCAGACTCTTTGGGAAAGTCTGTCGGAATAAGTTGAGGGGTTGAAATTAATGAGGATTTAGGAAAGTTGCTTCGCGCAGCGCCAGATGTTCAAAGAGAGCAACGGAAAAGGAAGACGTTTCTTGCCTTCCGTTTGCATGAAAAAATTCGGAAAAATTCCTTGTTCTAATGGATTATGCTACAGAGATGAGATCCTGATGACTGCGCACAAACTTTCGATAGGCAGACTGGATGATTTGGTGCTCTGGCAAGCGGAGCATGGGATCATTTTCTATTAAATCAAACGCGGCACCTCGAGCCAATGTCAAAATTTCTCTGTCTTCGACGATGTTGGCGATGGTGAATTCGGGCAGGCCACTCTGCCTCGTCCCGAGGAAATCCCCGGGGCCGCGCAATTCCAGATCAATCTCAGCGATCTGAAAGCCGTCATTGGTGTCGCGCATGGCCTCTAGCCTGCGTTTGCCCACGTCAGAGACTTTGGTCCCGGCCATGAGCAGACAGTAGCTCTGATCTGCGCCGCGACCCACCCGACCACGAAGCTGGTGCAGTTGAGAAAGCCCAAATCGTTCTGCATTTTCGATCAGCATCACCGACGAATTGGGCACATCGACGCCCACTTCGATCACCGTGGTAGAGACCAAAATCTGGGTTTCGTTTTTTACAAATCGTTTCATCTCCAGCTCCTTGTCTTCGGGATTTTGCCGCCCATGCACAATCCCGACCCGGAAGCCCTTGAAGTATCGCTCCAACAATTCGAATCCCTGAACCGCAGCGAGATAGTCTAACTTTTCGGATTCTTCTACCAGCGGATACACCACATAGGCTTGTCTGCCCAGCTCCAGCTGTCGGCGGATAAAGCCAAGCACCTCCAGCCGATTTTTTTCTTTGACGATGCGGGTGTCGAT
>DAITMB010000025.1:0-48205 GCA_036835375.1 Bacteroidota bacterium | reverse complement strand
AAGGCTTCCTTGATTTCTACATCATCGACAAAAGATGCTTCAATGGCGCCGCGCTGGTAGTAATAGCGCTTCACGATCTCCTGGCGAATGAGCGGAATGATTTGGTCGCGGTGCAAATTGAGGTCAAGGTCTTTTTTGGCTTCAAGTTGCCTCTTCAGGGTTTTCACAGTTCCAGCAAGCTGGTCAGCGTAGTCTTCCGTGCGAATGGTCTTTTCGAGGGCTTCCAGCCTTCTTTCGGCATCGGTGGTGTAAGAAAACTGCTTCTCCTTGGCGAAGGCAACGAAGGTCTGATAAAGCTCTTCATTGATCAGGAACTCTCTTGGCGCAGGAATATCTGGATTGGACAAGGCAAATTGAGTAGCGAAGTCGAAGATGATTCCCTGCCGATCCAGTTCAGTAATAAGGGTCAAATAGCTATCTGAGGAGACTTTTACATCAGGCTCAATTCCGCCGCCATCAAGGACTTTACGTCCATTTCGGGTCTGAAAGGCTGTCTGCAAGCTATCGGGGATGCGAGCGACACTGCCGTCAGGATTTTTTTCTGCGTAATTGATGGCTTGAATGCAGCGCCCACTGGGAGTGTAATATTTGGCGGTGGTGACTTTCAGTTGTGTGTTATAACTCAGAGGGCGAATGTTCTGCACCAAGCCCTTGCCGAAAGATCTGCTCCCAACGATCAGCCCGCGATCCAAATCTTGAATGGCTCCTGCAACGATCTCAGAGGCGCTTGCGCTCCGGCCATTTACCAGCACCACCAAGGGGATTTCTGTATCCAAGCCTGCGGACTTTGAGAGATGCTTTCGCTTGGAGGAACCGATTCTGCCACGTGTCTCCACGATCAACTGATCACTCGGAATAAATACATTGGTCACATTCACCGCTTCGTCTAATCTTCCACCCGGATTTCCTCTCAAGTCAAGAATCACCTGCTTCACATCATACTCTTTTTTCAAGGCGGATAGTGCTTGCTCAACTTCCCGGCCAGCATTTGCGGTAAAACCTGTCAAGGCGATGTAGCCAGTGCGATCGTCCACCATGCCGTAGTATGGCACGTTGTCGATGCGAATGTTACCCCGTAGAACCGAGAACGTAAGTTCTTGGCCCATTCTATTCACCACAATTTCTACAGATGTCCCTTGTTCACCCCGGAGCAAATTCCGAACATCAGACACCTCCATCTTCGATCCGTCAATGTCAGAACCTGCGACGCGCACAAGAAGATCTCCAGCCTTGAGGCCAGACACATCTGCCGGATACTTTTCATAAGGCTCGAGCACCATGAGCTTTTGGTCCCTTTTTCCGATCAACGCCCCGATGCCCGCGTAGGAACCGGTTGCCAAAAATTCGTAATCGGAGGCCTGCTGCTCACTGATGAAATTCGTGTATGGATCCAAGGTCCCGAGCATCGCATCAATGCCCGTACGCATCAATTTATTGGGATCCGGATCATCGACATAATTGGAATTGGTCTCTCGGTATAGCTTACCGAAAATATCGAGATTCTTTGAAATTTCGAAGTAATTGTCCGAACCATCGGTGACAAAACCAAGGGTGAAGGCCGTGGAAAGCACCAGTACCCCTGTTAAGACTTTCTTTATCATGCTGGGTGTCGCTGCTCGTGTTGAAGAATTGGATTCAAAAAGTACACATTCACCCACCGAATCGCTGCACCCATTCCTCAGGAATACTTACCTGATCGTATCAATGACAGGGAAATCAGATGGGGGAACATCCTTTTGAATTTCAAGTTAACGAAAAAGTCCCGATTAGGGTACAGGATTCTCATCACAACTTGCCCGAATTCGCTGGCTCAACTTTCGCAACACTGCCTTGACGTCTTTTTCTATCATGTGATAGGGTTGAACTTCCCTCGCTTGATAAATCCAAAGCATAATCAGGCGCTTGTCAGCAGCCTCAAGCTGTGCCCACAGCGAGTGCTTATGCAAGCGATGGCATTCCCGAAGGCGACGCTTCAGTAGATTTCGATCTACGGCCCGCTTAAATTTTCGCTTGGGCACCGAAAACGCAGCTTGTACGACTGCTTCGTCAAGATCGGGCGGTACTACAAGGGTATAAAAACAAGAGAGCACACCTACTCTGATAGAGGAGCCGTGCTCAAAAAGATAGGCAAATGCCTTTTTTTTGCAGAGCTTTTCTCCCTTGGGAAAAAAACTGCGAAGTGCTCCGGAAGCCTCAGCCACCGGGGTTATTTTTGCTTTTGACGGCCTTCGTCACTCACTGTGAGTCTGTGACGACCTTTGGCCCGCCGGGAAGCTATGACTTTTCTACCGCCGACACTGGCCATGCGGGAACGAAATCCGTGCTTGTTGCGACGTTTGCGATTACTGGGCTGGAAGGTACGCTTCATTGTCTTTTGTTTTCAGGACTGCAAAACTACCATTTATCCTGAATATCCCAAAGAGTAGCTAGGGAAAGAATTGAGATTCTTTGACCTTTGCAGACAACACAAACATTTTGGCGGCTTCCTAGTATTTGACGTTTATGAATATTGCCCTTTTTCTTGGCTCCACACGGAAGGATCGTAAATCCGACCAAGCAGCGCTGCACTTGCTTCAACTTTTCCAGCAACACGCAGATGTTCACGCAGAAATTCTTGATCTTGACGAAGCCCAATTGCCAATTTTCACGGAAAGATGGGGAGAGTCTCAGAACCCGGATCCCGCTTTGGTAGCTTTTTCTGCCAAGTTGCACACTGCGGATGCGCTGGTGTTTATTTCGCCGGAGTATCACGGATCCTACACGGGCGCATTTAAAAACGCCATAGATCATTTCTGGGCTGAGTTTCAAAGGAAACCCATTGGCGTGGTGGCTACAGGCTCGGGCCGATTTGGTGGCATCAATGCTTCCACCCAAATGCAACAGTTGGTTCTTTCGCTCGGGGGATTTCCCATGCCAAGGAAGCTACTTGTCCCTTTCGTTCAAAAGGTATATCAAGATCCCGGGATTCCGCTGGACGAACAACTCGCCAAGGACGCCATATCCTTTGTGAATGAGTTCCTATGGTTTGCAAAAGCCTTGGTGCAGGCCAAACATCTTGCTCAAGTGCCCAGGCGTTGAAGAGGCTCCTGAACTAGAATCTCTTCGACGAGATTTGCCTTCGTACACAACTTGTCAACTTCAATATAAATGCCCTAGAAAAGTGCTATCAAAAGCACTTTTTCAGGGCATCTGGCTGATCGGGATATTTACTAAGAAAGTTCGGCAGCGGGGACCGGTTCCAGATTTTTTCTATTTCGGATAAATGGCCTGATAATCAGCCGATTTCCCTTGTCATAAGTCAGGTAGCTCCACACCCAGTTGATGAATACGATGAGTTTGTTTCGAAATCCAATGAGAAAGAGGAGGTGAACGAACATCCAGCCAAGCCATGCGATTCTACCTTTGAGGTGCAGCTTTCGAAAGTCAAGCACAGCACGGTTTCGGCCTATGGTCGCCATGGATCCTTTATCAAAATACTCAAACGGCAGCAATGGTGCCCCTTTGTGCTTCCGCAAAAAGTTCTTCGCTAGGGCTTCGCCTTGTTGCACAGCGGCAGGGGCCACTTGCGGGTGACCATGAGGTGATGCTTCAGTCTGCACCAAAGCCAAATCGCCCACGGCAAACACATCTTTCAACCCCTTGACTTGGAGGTACTCATCCACTATCACGCGCTTGCCCCGACCTATCAAGGTGGGATTCATGCCGGAAATGGGATTTCCCTGAACACCGGCCGCCCAGATCATGGTTTTGGCCTCCAAAGGCACTTCTCCCATGATGTCGACTTTCTCTCCATCAAAGCCTTTCACGCGAACGCCCGTCCTGACGTTCACCCCCATTTGCTCCAAATCCTTTTTGGCATTTTTACTAGACTTTTCAGACATTCCCGCCAGGAGATTTGGCCCTGCTTCTAACAAGTGAACTTCCATCTGAGTCAGATCCAACTCTGGGTAATCCATCGGGAGGATGTGCCGCTGAAGTTCAGCGAGGGCACCCGCCGTTTCGACTCCCGTGGGTCCACCACCTACCACGACGAACTTCATCAGTTGTTCCTTTTCTTTTCCCTCTTTTTCCAGGGCCTCTTCAAAATTTTGAAGAATCAAGCTTCTCAGGTTCAGCGATTCAGGAATCGACTTCATGCCCTGCGCATTGGTCGCGATATCCTCCATCCCAAAAAAGTTGGTCACCGATCCGGTAGCCAGTACCAAAAAGTCATAGTCAATCTCTCCGATGGTAGAGGAGATGCACTTGAGATCTATGTCAATGTGAGTGACCTCGGCGACGCGAAATACTAGGTTGGGCTGTTTATTGAACATTTTCCGAAGCGGGAATGCAATGGAATCCGGCTCCAGGCCGCCTGTCGCAACCTGATACAGCAGCGGCTGAAAAGTGTGGTAATTATGCTTATCGAGCATCACTATCTGGAAGGGTGCCTTGTCAAGCCCTTGAGCAAAACTGATTCCACCAAATCCACCGCCAATGATGACTATGCGGGGAAGAGCCGAGGAGGGTAACAGCGCTTTCATATAATACTTTCAGTAATTTTTGAAACTTTGTGTTCTGTTCTCTGTACGAAACTGGATTTTTTCTGTTAGCGTCTGAATGCTCTTTTCGGGAAATAGCAACATTGCCATCCAGGGTCACTTGATACTTCCTTTTATCTACCTATCTGAAACTCTGCCCATGCAAAAAGAAGAAAAGCCCTGTGAGTAGTTTGGGTCTAGGTGCTGATTTGGTTAAATTTGTAAGTGGTAGAAGGTCTTGAATTCTTGACTTTTCTTGATTGTTTTTCTGAATTACACCTTCAGATCATTATTCCTCCCCATGAGTAGATTCACTTCCGTTCCGATTGATGAGATCAAAGATGAGACGCCCGACGCTTATACCTTATTTTTCCAAAATCCTGATCCTGCTACCTTTCACTATCTCCCGGGGCAATATCTTACCCTGAAGGTGGATGTCGGCCATGAGTCGCTGCGAAGAGCTTTTTCCTTATCCAGCTCTCCCTACACAGACCAGCGACTGAGCGTGACAATCAAAAGAGTGATCGATGGAAGAGTATCTAACTTTATTCGCGATCAGCTTCGCGCTGGAGATGTTGTAGAAATGATGCCTCCTATGGGGAACTTTACGGTAACCCCAGATCCCGGCACGGCACTTCACTATGTCCTCATCGGAGGGGGCAGCGGTATTACCCCGCTAATGTCTATCCTCAAAACCGTGCTGGAGATGCAGCCAGGCAGCAAGGTCAGCCTTTGGCTATGCAACAGGGACCGCCAATCAATCATTTTCCGAGAAGAATTGACTGCTTGGTCACAACGCTTTCCCGATCGGCTTCATGTCTTCCACACCCTCACACGGCCCGAGCCCGATTGGCAGGGAGCTACCGGGCGATTAAATCGCGAAACGGTCTATGATCTTCTTAGCGAGCTCTTTATGACAGATGAGCTTCGCAAAAAATATTATCTCTGCGGCCCCAATGGTCTCATGGACGAGGCAGAGCGCGCCCTTGAAAAACATGCCGTTTATGGCGCTGATATTCATCGAGAATACTACTCGGCACCGGTGCCCACCGAAAAGGAAGTGGCAGCCGCCTATGCACTAACTTCTCCCGTTTCGCAAGAACTTCCTGGCTACTTTGACGGTGTGAATCTCTTTCCAGCAGCAACACGTCAAGTCAAGGTAAAATTAGATGGCTCCATCTCGCTAATTGACGTGGCCCCAAATCAGGTCGTTTTACAAGCTGCTATCGAGTCAAAGCTAGATCCTCCCTACGCTTGCAAATCCGGAATCTGCACCACTTGCCGGGCCATGTTGCTATCGGGTGTTGTTGCGATGGATGAGACGGAGGGACTCTCCACGAGCGAACTTGAGGAAGGGTTTGTGCTTACTTGCCAGTGTCATCCCCTCAGCGACGACGTCGAAATGGAATACAGATGATCGGCTTTGAGGGGAATGAGGGTTAGGCTTTTCTAGGATCCCTGTCCACAAAATATTTTACGATTCAGGACAAAACGATCGTAAGTTTTCGAAGCAGCCTACAACAGATAGGAATCCATTCGATATTCCTATCTGTATGTCTGCTACCAAAGTAAAAAAGCCATTTCTCCCGCTGCTGGCGATCGCCAGTGTAGGAGCATTTGTCGGCTACGTCGTTGCGGAATCCTCCCTGGGCCTGTATTTAGATGCCCTCGGGCCCATGAGCTGGCTAGATGGCTTGGTAACCATCTTTCTCCTCCTGCCCTTAAGCTACTTTTCTGTCATTTTGATTCATGAACTCGGCCACATGCTCTCAGGGCTGGCTTTGGGATTTGATTTCATGTTGCTGTCCGTAGGCCCTTTTCAAATCAAAAAAGATGCCTCTGGCCGCATCAAGCCCTATTTTCAGATGGGGAAAAGTAACGTGGGAGGATTGTCAGTCACCATTCCTAAGGAAAATTTCCGTGGCCTTCCTCGCCAGTTTGCCATAGTCGTGCTGGCGGGTCCCCTAAGCAGCCTGGGCGCGGGTGCCATCTGCTTTGCCTTCGCTCTCGACTGGATCCAACAATTGGAGGCATATCCCCTTGACTTTTTCAAGTGGGCCATTATCTTTTTACTATTGTCCGGAGCAATAAGCTTGTTCATTGGCCTGGGCACAATCCTTCCATTCGAAGGAAAACCAGGAGCGGTAATCAAGACCGACGGCACGAGAGCCAAACGACTTCTACTAGGAGGGCCAGCTGCTGCCGAGGAAGCCGCGTTATTACAGATCGTCACATACCTCTCGATGGGAAAACCCTATCGAGATATTCCGGAAGGATGGTTTGCAGATCTTCCCGAAAGTGAAAATGCCAATTCAGTCATCGCGCAACTCCGCTATGCCTATGCCCTCGACAAAGAAGATTGGGATGGTGCAGCCACCTACGTGGAGCCCATCGCAAATTCCCTCCAAGACTATCCGCTGGTCTTACAGCCACAAATCCGATTAGAACTTGTGTTTGCAGTAGTTGCCTTGAAAGGAAATGTGGTGGAAGCGGAGAACATGCTTGCAGACATCCCCCCTTCCTTAGCCAACAGGTTTCACTGGCAACTTCTCCCAGCAAAGGCAGCATTGGCTGTTTTCAAGGAAGATTGGGCCGCATTCCATAACATTCAGCAGCAAGCCGTCTCGATGCCGAATGGCCCGCTATGGGAAATGGCAGATACACAGCGAAGGTGGATCGCCCTGCTCCCTCGAATGATTCACAACTGAATCTTTGGAATCGACCATGGGTGTTCATTGGAGCCACTGTCACTACCATCCCAAAAAGACGCGTCGCGGAAAGGAATGGAGCTCCTATTCTGCGACGCGATGGGTTCAGCGCGATGTGAATCAGTCAGAAGCTAGCTTCTGGAATCAGCCAAATCTCACACGAAGTCTATTCAAGCTTGATGAATGATTTCGAAAATCCAGAACGGTTGTTACTCGCCCTTGTTTTTTTCTCCTTCAGCAGACTCTTCGGTTGGAGTGGTCTCTACTTCCTCTACCGTCTCGGTAGAAACAGACTCCACTTCAACAGCGGCATCTGTAATTTCGGGATCAGTGGAGATGACAACTGCGTCTTCGACAACATCGGAAGCAGCTTTTTTACCTGATGAAGCTTTGCGACGGCGGCGTTTCTTGCCGGAAGCGGAACCAAGTTTGCCAGGGGCGAGTTCGTTGAAATCCACAAACTCAATAAACGCCATTTCTGCGTTGTCTCCAGGGCGATTGCCGATTTTGAGGATCCGCGTGTAGCCTCCCGGGCGATCTCCAATTTTGGGAATCACAGTTGCGAATAGCTCCTTGACCGCTTCCTTGTTTTGGAGATAAGAGAAGACCAAGCGGCGGGCGTGCATGTTGTCCTGACGACCTTTGGTCACAAGAGGCTCTACGAACTTGCGAAGCTCTTTGGCTTTGGCAAGGGTCGTGGTGATGTTCTTGTGCTCGATCAAGGAGGAGGCCATGTTACTGAGCATAGCCTTCCTGTGGGCCGTCTTGCGGCCTAGGTGGTTGAATTTTTTTCCGTGTCTCATTGTTAACCTTGATTGGTTGCCAAGGGCATTCCTGTCCAGTGATAAGGAGGGTCATACTCCCTTGGGCAATGTGACCAAATTGCACTGAGGCACTCGAAGCACCTCCAGCCAACGTGGTAAGAACGAAGGAGCCCGCCACAGTTTGTGACAGGCTCCTTATATAAATCAATCTTCGTCCAGACGAAATTTTGTCACGTCCATGCCGAAGCTGAGGTTTTTGTCTGCTACCAACTCTTCCAACTCAGTCAAAGACTTTTTACCGAAGTTTCTGAACTTGAGTAGATCGGCAATATTATAGCTCACCAAGTCCCCGAGGGTCTTGATATCGGCTGCTTTGAGGCAGTTGTAAGCGCGTACAGATAGATCTAGCTCCGAAAGGGGAGTTTTGAGCAATTTGCGCATTTGGAGGAAGTTTTCGTCCACTTCGTCCTTTTTCTCTGGTTCCTCGGACTTGAGGGTGATCGAATCGTCGGAAAAAAGCATCAAGTGGCGAAGCAGCATGTTGGCGGCTTCCTTGAGTGCAGCCTCTGCACCGATGGTACCATCGGTTTTGACCTCAATCTCAAGTTGCTCAAAGTCTGTTCTCTGCTCCACACGGTAGGCATCCACTCCGTAGCGGACATTGCGAATCGGTGTGAAGATGGAGTCGATCGCAATCTCTCCGATATTGGCTTGAGGATTCTTGTTTTCCTCAGCAGGAACGTATCCGCGACCTTTACCGATGGTCAGCTCAATGTCGAAGTGAGTTTTGGGATCCAAGTGAGCGATCACTTTACCTGGGTTCGTCACCTCAAAGGAAGCGGTCGATTCGTTGATATCGGCAGCTGTGAAGGTATCTTTTCCTTTGACGGATACGAAGATTTTGGTGTCTCCCTCGGTAAGCCGCTTGAAGCGAACTTCCTTCAGGTTCAAAATGATTTCGGTCACATCTTCAATCACCCCTTCTACGACGGAAAACTCATGGTCAACCCCCGGGATTTTGATTGATGTGATGGCATATCCTTCTAGCGAGGAGAGCAAGACACGGCGTAGGGAGTTGCCCACCGTGATGGCGTAGCCTCGTTCGAGGGGTCTCAGCAGAAAACGACCGTAAAAGTCATTATCTTTCTCAAGAACCACCTTTTCAGGCATTTGAAATTCCAGCAGTGCCATATGTATCGTGTAGCTTTCTGAGGCGAAAGAAAATGCAATCGAAGCAGGATACTACGATTACTTAGAATATAGTTCTACGATGAGCTGCTCCTTGATGTTTTCAGGGATAGCATCACGTAGGGGATAGTTGAGGAATGTTCCTTGATATTGGCTGGCGTTCACATCAAGCCAAGCAAAGCGCTGATTGCGGCCCAAATTGCGATTGATCAACTCAAACTCGCGGCTTTTCTCCCGGATGGTGACGACGTCGCCAGGCTGGAGAAGCATAGAAGCAATGTTTGTCACGACGCCATTGACCATGACGTGCTTGTGGCTGACGAGCTGCCTTGCGCCACTACGAGAGGGAGCGAATCCCATCCTAAAGACAGTGTTATCCAATCGGCTTTCGAGCAATTGGAGGAACACTTCCCCAGTCACCCCTTGACGGCGAGCGGCTTCATCAAATGTTTTGCGGAATTGGCGCTCAAGAATACCATAAGTATGCTTGGCTTTTTGCTTCTCCTGAAGTTGAGTAGCAAATTCCGATACTTTGCGACGACGGTTACGGCCATGTTGACCAGGACCATATTTGCGGCGCTCCAGAGATTTGTCAGGACCAAAAATGGCCTCTTTGAACCCTCTGGCAATTTTAGTTTTGGGACCTCTATAACGAGCCATGAATATAAAGCTGAATAATCAAGAACAATAGATCTCGCATGATCGCAAACTACTGAAGTAGTCCATCAAGGATCGATGTCCCGAGGTGAATAATGGAAAACTGAAACGTCAAACGCGACGGCGCTTGGGTGGGCGACAACCGTTGTGAGGCAGTGGAGTGATGTCTTGAATCATGGAAATGTCGATTCCTGCTGCGCTGATAGCACGGATTGCAGACTCACGACCTGATCCAGTCCCTTTGACGAACACTTCGACTCTACGAACACCCATGTCATAGGCTTTTTTCGCGCAGTCTGTAGCCGCTACCTGAGCAGCGTAAGGGGTATTCTTCTTAGAACCCCGGAATCCCATCTTACCGGCTGCCGACCAAGAAATCGTGTTCCCGGCCATGTCGGTAATGGTGATAATGACATTGTTGAAAGAAGAGGAGATGTGAATTTGCCCGAGGGCATCTACTTTCTTTTTCTTCTTTGGAGCTGTATTCTGAGTTTTAGCCATGCTTAGCTCTGGTTATTGATCAAGGACAAATGAAACCATCTGCACTCAATCCTTGCTTCGTTACTTGGTCACTTTTTTCTTGTTGGCCACAGTCTTGCGACGTCCCTTGCGCGTCCGAGCATTGGTCTGCGTACGCTGGCCACGGAGCGGCAGCCCTTTTCGGTGGCGTAGCCCGCGGTAGCATCCGATGTCCATCAGGCGCTTGATGTTCAATTGGATTTCGCTGCGGAGAGCACCTTCCACCTTGAATTCGTCACCGATCAATCGGCGGATCGTGATAATGTCGTCGTCGTCCCAATCGTTCACACGCTTATCTTCAGAAATCCCAGCATTAGACAGGATTTTGGAAGCGGTCGTACGTCCGATACCAAAAATATATGTGAGGCCAATGACGCCTCTTTTGTTTTTGGGTAAATCTACACCTGCAATTCTTGCCATAATCAGTTCATTACTAGCCTTGACGCTGCTTGTGCTTAGGGTTTTTCTTGTTAATCACATAGAGTTTCCCCTTGCGACGGATGATCTTGTCGTCAGAACTCCGCTTTTTGATAGAAGCTTTTACCTTCATGATTCCTCCTCGTTGTGACAGCACGACCGTGCTAATCGTTATTTGTAGCGGTAAACAATGCGAGCTTTGCTGAGGTCGTAGGGGGTGAGTTCCAGTGCAACTTTATCCCCGGGAAGAATTCTGATGTAGTGCATCCTCATCTTCCCGGCAATGTGGGCCAGTAACTCATGCCCATTTTCAAGTTTCACCCGAAAGGTTGCATTAGGTAATGCTTCCAATACCACTCCGTCGACTTTAATGGGTGCTTGTTTAGCCAAAATTCAATTCCAGTTTAATTCTCAATGAATGCAAAGGTCGATAAAATTTCCGGTTTCCCATTCACGATCGCTATCGAGTGCTCATAATGGGCGGAAGGTTGACGGTCTGTAGAGACAACGGTCCAACCGTCGTTTGCTACTTTGATATAACGCTTTCCCATGTTGATCATCGGTTCAATCGCGATGACCATGCCATCGGTAAGCAATGGTCCACTCCGTTTCTTTCCAAAGTTTGGAACTTCCGGGCCTTCATGGAGATTTTTCCCCAACCCGTGGCCCACCATTTCTCTCACCACACTGTAACCAAACCTTTCGGCATGTTTCTGAACAGCGAAAGCGATGTCGCCCACCCGGTTTCCGACCACAGCCATCTCGATTCCTTTATAAAGGGACTCTTTGGTGACCTGCATCAACCTTAGCTTTTTCGCGCTGATCTCCCCTACTGAAAAAGTGTATGCAGAATCACCATAATAGCCATTCATCAACACCCCACAGTCGATAGATATCAAATCTCCTTCTCTCAAGATTCGCTGCTCCGAAGGAATCCCGTGCACCACTTCTTCATTGATAGAAGTACACAGACTTCCAGGGAAAGGAAACTTTCCAAAATGAGGATTGTAATCTTTGAACGCTGGAATAGCACCGTGATCTCGGATAAAGGTTTCAGCCACTACATCCAGCTTCATCGTGCTCACTCCAGGAACGATGTACTTTTTCAGCTCCCCAAGAGTCTGCCCAACTAACAAAGAACTTTGGCGAATGAGTTCGACTTCTTCCGAGGACTTCAAGATGATGGAATCTGCCATGTCGCCGTTTCAATAGCTCAACTACGCCGGCCTTGAATAGCCATTCCTGTACGCTTTTTGCCTTTAGCACGACCAGATTGCATCAGCCCGTCATAATGACGCATGAGCAAATAACTCTCAACTTGTTGAAGTGTATCGAGAACCACTCCGATCATGATCAGCAACGTCGTTCCACCGAAGAATTGTGCGAACCCTTGTGAGGCACCCATCAGCATTGCAATGGCGGGAAAGATGGAGACAAAGCCCAGGAAGATAGCTCCTGGCAAGGTCACCCTACTCAAGATATTGTCGATATAAGAAGCGGTCTTCTTTCCTGGTTTGATTCCTGGAATAAATCCTCCGTTACGCTTCAATTGATCCGCGATTTCATTCGGATTGACTGAAATCGCAGTGTAGAAGTAGGTAAACACGATGATCATCAAGAAAAAGACCAAATTGTACCAAAATCCAGTGATATCGCTAAGAGCCGTTACGATTCCCGAGAGAGATCCTGTACCACCAGCGGCTTGGATCAACGTCGCCGGCAAAAACATAATCGCCTGAGCGAAAATGATAGGCATGACGCCTGCACTGTTCACTTTTAGAGGAATGTACTGCCGAGCGGAGTTCCCGCCGCCCATCTGGCCCACACGGTTACCCATCATTTGCCTCGCATAGTTGATTGGTATCTTCCGGGTAGCTTGTGTGAGAGCGACCACTGCCATGGTGACCACACCCAGCGCAAGAATCTCGATGAAGAAATTCATGGGCAAAGTGGAACTTGCTTCTTGTACCAACGCTGCTGGGAAGCTAGAAATGATCCCGATCATGATGAGCAATGATACACCGTTTCCGATTCCATTGTCAGTGATCCGCTCGCCCATCCATACAAGGAACATTGTTCCAGCCGTGAGAATGACCATCGTCATTAGCCAGAAGAGGATTCCATCTCCATAGACAGCACCGCCAAATTGGCCCCTTAGATACACTACATAACTAGCAGCTTGACCTAAAGTGATCACCACAGACAGGTACCGCGTGATTTGGTTCATTTTCCGCTGACCGCTTTCCCCTTCAGATCGAAGCTTCTGAATCGATGGGAGGACCGCACCAAGCAACTGCACCACGATGGAGGCAGAAATGTAGGGCATGATCCCGAGCGCAAGAATGGAACCTCTAGCGAATGCCCCCCCGAGGAAAGTATTGACAAAGTCGAGCAATCCGCCGGCACCACCAGTTGCGTCAGAAAATTCTGACTGTAAGATGCTGGAGTCAATTCCCGGAAGAATGACAAAGGTCCCCAACCGGAACACGCCCAACAACAGAAGGGTATAGAGGATTCTGCTGCGCAGTTCCTCTATCTTAAAAATATTCCGGAGTTTATCGATCAGTTCTCTCATCGGTCCTAGGCTTCAGTAGCGGTACCACCTGCAGCTTCAATGGCCGCCTTGGCTGACTCGCTGTATTTGTTCAGCTTGACTTCAACTTTGGCGCTCAACTCTCCTCTACCAAGGACCTTGACTTTGTCTTTGGCTTTAGAGATGCGGCCGTGGTGGAGCAGAAACTCGTGATCAATCACTTGATCAGGGAAAGCTTCGGCGTACTCCTGGAGAGTGTCCAGGTTAATGACGTTGTAGGAAACCCGGAAATGGTTTTTAAAACCAAACTTAGGCACCCGACGCTGGAGAGGCATTTGACCACCTTCGAACCAAGGTCTGTAAGTTGCCCCACTACGAGACTGCTGACCTTTGTGTCCTTTGGTGGAAGTACCACCGCGGCCGGAACCTTGTCCGCGACCGATGCGCTTCCCAACTTTTGTCGATCCCGGATTAGGGGAGGTTGTATGCAACTTCATGATTAGACAGTCTCTTCCTGTTGAATCTCTTCCAGCTGAAGCAAATGACTCACCTTTTTGATCATTCCCAAGACCTGAGGCGTACATTCCTTGACAACTGTTCGGTTCAATTTACCCAGACCCAGCGCTTGAATAGTCGCTTTTTGATCTGCGGGTCTTTTGATCAGGCTTTTCACCTGGGTGATTTTCACCTTAGGATACATGGGAGTATAATTAACCGTTGAACAAATTGCCGACGGAAATGCCTCGGGCTTGAGCCACTTCATTGGCGCTACGCATCTCAGTCAAAGCTTTGATAGTTGCCTTCACCACGTTGTGTGGATTGGATGAACCAAGGCTTTTGCCGATCACGTCCTTGATCCCTGCTACTTCGAGCACGGCACGCATCGCACCTCCTGCAAGAACTCCAGTTCCTGGCGCTGCCGGGCGGAGGAGTACTTTAGAAGCACTGTACTTGGTCACTGACTCGTGAGGAATGGTTCCTTTTTCCACGTGCACTTTGACCAGATTTTTCTTCGCGTCATCAGTTCCTTTGGTGATGGCATCGGTGACTTCGTTGGCTTTTCCGAGGCCATAGCCTACGATTCCATCTCCGTTTCCTACGACCACAATGGCACTGAAGCTAAAGCGGCGCCCACCCTTCACAACCTTCGCGACACGGTTGATTTTCACGACCCGCTCTTCGAGCTCGACGTCGCTACTTTTGACGCGGATATCATTTGCAAGTTCCATAGTCTTCTTAGAAGTTAAGGCCGCCCTCGCGAGCACCTTCAGCCAATGCTTTCACTCGTCCGTGATACTTGTTGCCACCCCGGTCAAAGACGACCAAATCAATTCCTTTCTCTTTGGCAATTGATGCGAGCTTTTTGCCGACTTCCCGGCTCTGCTCTGTCTTTGAAAGAGGCTGCAAATTTAGATCTTTTTGCCGAGAAGAACAACTGGCCAGCGTAGTGCCGGTTTCGTCGTTGATGATCTGGGCATAGATTTGCTTATTACTCCGGAAAATGCTCAATCGTGGGCGCTCATCCGTACCAGTGATCCTGGTGCGAAGCCGCCGGCGAATCCGGTCTCTTCTGAGAAGTTTTATAGCGGTCTTAGCCATCGCTCTAATCTGTTTAAAGAGGGATACCATGCTCCCAATGAGTGAATTACTTCTTGCCTCCGGACTTGCCAGCTTTGCGGCGGACCTGCTCGTTTTTGAAGCGAACCCCTTTGCCTTTGTAGGGCTCTGGTGGGCGCAAGCCTCTGATTTTAGCGGCGACCTGACCGATGAGCTCTTTGTCAAAACTTTCGAGCTTAATGGTAGGGGCCTGTCCTCTTTTGGTCTCAGCTTCTACCGAAACTTCAGGAGGTAGGGTCATCACGATGGGGTGAGAAAAGCCAAGGCTAAGTTCGAGCAAGCTTTTTCCTTTGGATTCAGCTTTGTAACCTACACCTACGACTTCCAGTTCGCGAACATATCCAGTGCTCACGCCTGTAACCATATTGTTGATCAGCGACCGGTAGAGACCATGAAGAGCTTTGTGGCGCTTCTGCTCAGTAGGGCGAGTCACTTGGATCTCGCCATTTTCTACCGCAATGCTGATGTCTGGATCCACTTTTCGTGTAAGCACCCCTTTGGGGCCTTTCACGGTGACCACATTCGACTTATCGATCGAAATAGTTACACCAGTGGGTATCTGAATGGGGAGTTTACCGATTCGGGACATCGCGAATTCTTAATAGACGTAACACAACACTTCGCCACCGACATTATTCTGCCGTGCGGCATTACCAGTCATCACGCCGGAAGGCGTAGAGAGAATCACAACCCCCATTCCATTCAATACTCTAGGCATTTTCTTGACCTTGGAATATTGACGCAACCCGGGCTTGCTCATGCGGACCAGCTTGGTGATAGCAGGTCTTTTGGTGGCACGATCATACTTCAGAGCGATCTTGATCGCTCCTTGAGGGCCTTCTTCCACAAATTTGTACTTGAGGATGTAACCCTGTTCGTGAAGCACCCGTGTGATCTCCTTCTTCAAGTTTGAAGCGGGGATTTCTACAACTTTATGACCTGCGGCCTGCGCGTTGCGAATTCGGGTGAGGAAGTCAGATATGGGATCGGTGTACATGATTACCAGCTCGTTTTTTTGACACCAGGAATCTTACCTGCGAGGGCCAATTCCCTGAACTTGATTCTGGAGATACCGAATCTCCGGATGTATCCACGGGGGCGGCCCGTGAGTTTGCAACGGTTGTGAAGGCGTACGGGGGAGGAGTTTTTGGGCAACAAAGCCAAGGCTTGATAATCTCCCTCTTCCTTCAGTATGCGACGCTTCTCGGCGAATTTTTCGACCATTTTGCGTCTTTTCGCCTCACGGGCGATGATTGATTTACGGGCCATGTCGTTAGGATTGCTTGCGTTCTTGACCTTGGAAAGGCATCCCGAATGCCTTTAACAAGGCGAGTGCTTCTTCGTCGGTGGGAGCAGTAGTTACGAAGGTGACATCCAATCCCTGAATCTTGGAGATTTTATCCACGTTGATTTCAGGAAAGATGATTTGCTCTTTGACGCCGAGGGTAAAATTACCACGACCGTCAAACCCTCTCACAGCAATTCCTCTGAAGTCTCGCACCCGTGGAAGGGCAGCATTGATGAGACGGTCGAGAAATTCGTACATATGATCTTTGCGAAGTGTCACCTTCACGCCGATGGGCATGTCTTCCCGGAGTTTGAAGTTCGAAATCGACTTCTTGGAGATGGTGACGACGGGCTTTTGACCGGAGATTTGGGCAAATTCCTCTACGGATGCGTCGATCAATTTCTTGTCTGACACTGCTTCACCCACTCCGCGGTTGAGCACAATTTTTTCAAGCCGCGGCACCTGCATGACGGAGGTGTAGCTAAATTGCTTGAAGAGTGCTGGTACAATTTCCTCTTTGTAGAGTTTGAAGAGTCTAGTTTGCTGAGACATAGCTGAACAATTGCGACGCGAATTTCCGACCCGCGTCTGGTGCTACGTTGAGTTAAGGAAGAATTTCCCCACTTTTCTTGGCATACCGAACCCATCCTTTGCCGTTTTCAGCAGGCTTGCGCCCGATCCGAGATGGCTCTTTGGATTTGGGATCGATAATCATGAGGTTGGAAATATGGATCGCAGCTTCTTGCTGAATGATGCCTCCGTCAGGATTTTTCTGAGAGGGCTTCATGTGCTTGCTGACCATATTAATGCCTTCCACAATGGCGCGCTCGGTCTGAGGGATGACACTAAGGACTTCCCCTGTTTCTCCACGATGAATCCCGGAGATCACTTTGACTTTGTCGCCTTTCTTGATATGAAGCTTTTTCATGTCGCTTGCAGTTCTAAATATCTGACGGGGGAAGCACTAAAGTACTTCTGGTGCCAGAGAAACAATTTTCATGTACCCTTTGTCACGGAGCTCACGTGCGACTGGACCAAAGATCCTGGTTCCACGCGGGCCACCATCATTGGCGAGCAATACGGCTGCATTGTCATCAAATCTGATATAGGAACCGTCCGGACGTCTGCGCTCTTTGCGAGTGCGCACGACGACAGCCTTCACTACATCTCCTTTTTTGACATTGGAGGCGGCATCTGCCGACTTGACCGAGGCGATAATACGGTCACCGATCTTTGCATATCGGCGGCGTGTTCCACCCAGGACGCGAATGCAGAGCAGTTCTTTTGCTCCACTGTTATCGGCAACCTTGAGTCTACTCTCCTGCTGAATCATTGCGTTATCTCATTATGCGGCAAACAGCGAGGCCGCCGGGGTTTACTTGGCTCTTTCGATTATTTCAACCAAGCGCCAGCGCTTGGATTTACTCAGCGGTCGGGTTTCCATGATTCTCACCGTATCGCCAAGGCCGCACTCGTTGTTTTCGTCATGGGCCATGAAGCGTGATGTTTTCTTCACGAACTTCCCATACATCGGGTGCTTAACTCTTCGCTCGACTGAGACAACAATGGACTTATCCATTTTATCGCTGACGACCTTCCCGATCCGGATCTTCCGAAGGTTTCTGGTTTCCGTCGTTTCGCTCATGACACAGGATTAATTTGGGTTCTGCTCTGCCGTAAGGCGTTCGCGCACAATGGTCTTCAACCGTGCGATCTCTCTACGAATGGCGCGAATCTGGGAAGGGCTTTCAATGGCCGATACCGCATGATTCAGCCTTAGCCGCAGGAGCTTTTCTTGCTCCTCCTTGATACGTGCGGCGATTTCGCCAGTCGTCAGGTCGCGTATTTCCTTGGCCTTCATGTGATATTAGGCTTGTAGGTCTCTTCTGATGATAAACTTGGTCTTCACCGGTAGCTTGTTCGCTGCGAGGCGAAGTGCTTCCCTGGCTACGCTTTCTGGCACTCCTTCTACTTCGAAGAGAATGTGACCCGCAAGGATCGGCGCTGCCCAGTACTCTGGGTTACCCTTACCTTTTCCCATCCGGACTTCTGCCGGCTTCTTGGTCATAGGCTTGGATGGGAAAACCCGAATCCACATGTTTCCTTCCCGCTTCATGGCCCGGGAGATGGTGATCCGGCAGGCTTCGATCTGCCGGGAAGTCAAAAAGTTGCCCTCTAAGGTCTTGAGACCGTAGGACCCAAAGGATAGCTCTGCTCCGCGCGTAGCGTCTCCCTTTATTCTGCCTTTCTGTACTTTTCTGAACTTAACTTTTCTTGGCTGAAGCATGGTTCTATTCGTTGGATTCTAAGGGATCAAACTCCCTTCGAATAAATTTTTCAAATGAACTAGCGGCGATTGGTTCTTGGTTTCCCTTTGCCGCCACCGCGACCTTCTCCTCCTCCTCGCTCGTTTCCTCCGCGACCTTCGCCACGGTCTCCTCTACCTTCCCCACGACCACCTTCGCGACCTTCTCTTCCTTCACCGCCTCCGCGCTTGTTGCGCTCAGCTGCTACATCTGGAGAGAGATCCACTTTGCCATATAGCTCTCTGGTGAAAATCCACACCTTGACGCCGATGATTCCGTAGATGGTTTTTGCTTCCACCAAGGCGTAGTCAATGTCGGCGCGGAGAGTCTGAAGCGGAATACGTCCTTGCTTGTACTGCTCTGTGCGAGCCATTTCTGCTCCACCAAGGCGACCAGCGCACATGATTTTGCAACCTTGAGCACCTGCACGCATAGTAGCTGCGAGGGCCGATTTCATGGCGCGACGAAAAGAAACCCGTCCTTCCAACTGTTGAGCAATCTGCTGGCCCACCAGCGCTGCGTCTAGTTCGGGGCGCTTGATTTCGAAGATGTTGATCTGGACCTCTTTGTTGGTCACCTTCTTGATCTCCTCGCGAAGCTTGTCCACCTCTTTACCTCCTTTACCGATCACGATTCCCGGACGAGAGGTGTGAATGGTAATGGTGATCTTGCGAAGCGTTCTTTCGATCACGATCTTGGAGATTCCTCCCCGAGGAATACGTGCGTTGAGGTATGCACGAATCTGCTCGTCTTCGATCAACTTTTCGGAAAAATCTTTTCCGCCGTACCAGTTGGAGTCCCAGCCCTTGATGATGCCAAGCCTAAGGCCGATTGGATGCGTCTTCTGTCCCAATGTCGTATGCTTTAAGTGAACTAGTCGATTTCAGGAATTGCCTCTAGAACCAGCGTGACATGACAGTAACGCTTCCGGATCAGGTGTGCTCTACCCTGCGGGGCGGGGCTCAATCTCTTCAACATCCGGGCTGCGTCCACATAGGCTTCCTTCACATAGTGAGATCCTACATCTACACGATCGGGATCACGCTTTTCTTCCAAGCTGGCAATGCCAGATTTCAGGAGGCGTGCAACAGCAGGGGCAGCGGCACGATTGGTGAGCTTGAGGACGTTCATTGCGTCGAACACCTCGCGCTTACGAATCTGATCAACCACCATGCGCATTTTTCGCGCTGATGAGCGATAGTTCCGAAGGACAACTTTGATTTCCTCCGCTTTCTGCTCTTTCAAGTCCTCAGCGTAAGCTTTCTTCCGCTTGGGCTCTTTAGGTATTCCAGC
Organism: Bacteroidota bacterium; assembly: GCA_036835375.1. GTDB lineage: Bacteria > Bacteroidota > Bacteroidia > J057 > J057 > JANQTF01. Next base: position 28,395 of record DAITMB010000025.1, on the reverse strand, counting down.
CGCAATTTTCTCCTTGCGGGTCATTTTCAGTTGTTCCGCCATGATTGCTAACGTCTTTTGTCCTTACGGTTGCCCGCATGACCTCTAAAGGTGCGAGTTGCGGCGAACTCACCGAGTTTGTGGCCCACCATGTTTTCCGATACAAATACCGGGATGAACTTATTGCCATTGTGTACGGCAAAAGTGTGGCCGACAAAGTCGGGCGAAATCATAGAGCGGCGCGCCCAAGTCTTGATGATGCGCTTCTGGCCGCCCTCGTTCATTGTGAAAACCCTTTTTTCGAGTTTTGGATCGATGAAGGGCCCTTTTTTCAGCGAACGTGCCATGGATATTCAGTGAGGTGAATTGAAGGACTGTTGAGAAAGGGATTGTTGAAGGGAGTGAATCCGGAAAACATTCCTGTGCGGACTCAACAATTCAGCAATTCGGTCATTCAGGGTTAACTATTTGCGTTTCTTCTTGCGGCTGATAATCAGCGAGCTAGAGGACTTTTTCCGGTCGCGGGTTTTATAGCCTTTGGCAGGAAGTCCTTTGCGGTTACGTGGGTGTCCCCCTGAGGAGCGGCCTTCGCCACCACCCATTGGGTGATCGACCGGGTTCATGGCTACACCTCGCACGTGAGGTCGAATTCCGAGCCAGCGACTGCGGCCTGCTTTTCCGACTTCTATGTTTTGATGGGAGGCATTGCCTACCACACCAATGGTGGCGATGCAATGGGCCAGCACCATTCTTGTTTCACCGGAAGGAAGACGCAACACGACGTATTTTCCTTCTTTAGCAGTCAACTGAGCATAAGATCCGGCACTACGCGCCATCTCTCCTCCTTTGCCTGGGTGAAGCTCAATGTTGTGCACAGAAGTACCGGTAGGGATGTTTTTGAGGAACATGGCATTGCCGATGGCCGGCTCTACCGATTCTCCTGAAACAATCACCTGCCCGACCTGAATTTTCTCTGGTGCAATGATGTAGCGTTTTTCGCCATCTTCATATTGGACCAAGGCTATTCTAGCTGTGCGGTTTGGATCATATTCAATGGCGACTACTTCGGCCTTCACATTGAATTTATCGCGCTTAAAGTCAACGATTCGGTAGCGGCGCTTATGGCCTCCGCCACGCTGACGCATGGTGATGCGACCGTTGTTGTTTCTCCCACCTGACTTTTTCAAGGGCGCCGTGAGGGATTTCTCCGGTGTTGACTTCGTAATTTCTACAAAGTCAGACACACTCATGTGGCGCATGGAAGGAGTGACGGGTTTTAGTTTTCTAATGCCCATGATTTTGTGGTTTCTGCAGGGGCTTGCGAAGGATTCATCATGGCTACCTCCATACGTTCCTCCTGCTTTTTCCCTTGGTAAGGGTATTGCTTAAATGTGCTTGTAGAAGTCAATTTCTTGCCCTTCCTTGAGCGTGACAATGGCTTTTTTGAAGTTGGAACTCTTGCCTTTGACGACTCCGCGCTTGGAATATCGAGTCCGCTTTTTGCCCCTTTGGATGAGGGTGTTCACGCTCTCGACGCCGACTTCATAGACTCGTTCTACTTCCGCCTTGATCTGGTCTTTGGTAGCTTTAATGTCCACCTCAAACCCTACTTGTGGCAGGCCACGCTCAGCAAAACCTGCTGTTTTTTCACTGATGATTGGTCGTTTAAGAACACTCATGGCCTAGTTCGTTAGTCGTTCGTTGATCACCCCTACAGAAGCCTCGGTGAGGAGGATAGTGTCTGCATGTAGGATGTCGTAGGTATTGAGATCGGCGGCGGTGATCACCTGTGTGCGTGGGATATTCCGACCAGAGTAGTAGAGAATCGGATCTTGTTCAGGAAGAACAAAGAGGACTTTCTTGCCGGCGAGTTCCAACTTGTGCAGGATCGCGAGAAATTGCTTTGTCTTGGGAGTTTCAAAGCCGAAGCTTTCGACTACCATGACATTGTTTTCTCTCATTTTGTAGGTCAATGCGCTCAGACGTGCGAGGGCTTTGACTTTACGGTTGAGCTTGAAGCCGTAGGTTCGTGGTGTAGGTCCAAAGATCCGACCACCGTGGCGGAAAAGTGGGGACTTACGATCACCCTGGCGAGCATTACCCGTGCCTTTTTGACGGAAGGGCTTTTTGCCAGTTCCATGGACTTCACTGCGCCCTTTGGACTTGTGCGTCCCTTGGCGCTGATTAGCAAGGATAAGGCGCACATCTTGATAGATGGCTTGGTCGCTGGGGGTTTCGAGTCCAAAGACTGAATCTGCCAACTGGACCACGCGTCCTGTTTCCGAACCTTCGATATTATAGACTGCTACTTCCATGGTTACTTCTCGATGATGACGTAGCCTCCTTTGTGTCCTGGGATAGAACCGGAGATAACCAACAGATTTTTTTCGGGAATCACTCTCAGCACACGGAGGTTCTGAACGGTGACTCTGGCGCCGCCAGTGCGGCCAGCCATGCGCATTCCTTTGAATACGCGGGAAGGAGTAGAGCCAGGTCCCAAGGAACCGGGGGCGCGACCCCTGTTGTGTTGACCGTGGGTGCTACCGCCGACCCCACCAAATCCATGACGTTTGACTACACCCTGAAAGCCTTTTCCTTTGGAAAGACCTACCACATCGACGTATTCTCCTTCTTCGAAAAAAGATACTGTGACATGGTCTCCCAGCTTGAACTCTGTGTTTTGACCAGAAAAGTCAAACTCGACCAGGCGATGCTTGGGAGTGGTGCCAGCCTTCTGAAAGTGACCCTGAAGCGGTTTGGAGGTGTTTTTCTCCTTTGCTTCATCAAAACCGAGCTGGACTGCTACGTAGCCATCCGTCTCTAAGGTCTTGAGTTGTGTCACCACATTCGGCTCGGCCTCTATAAGGGTGCAGGCAATTGATCTTCGATTCTCGTCGAAGATGCTGGTCATCCCAACTTTCTTGCCTATGATTCCAGCCATTGTTGTCGAATCAGTTAAAAAACTAGTTTAAACAGTAATGAGCGCCCGGGCCCGCAGGTTGCCGGGATCGTCTGCTGCTTATCAGACTTTGATCTCAACATCCACCCCACTTGGTAGCTCTAATTTCATCAACACATCGACTGTCTTAGAGCTAGAGCTGAAGATGTCAATCAGTCTTTTGTAAGAGCTGATTTCAAATTGCTCACGAGCCTTTTTGTTGACGTGGGGAGAACGGTTAACGGTGATGATAGAACGCTCTGTCGGAAGTGGAATAGGTCCACTCACCACGGCACCCGTGGTTTTGACTGTGCGAACGATCTTTTCCGCTGACTTATCGACCAGATTATGGTCGTAGGATTTCAGCTTAATACGAATCTTCTGGTTCATCTCTGAAAGATTATGTGCCTAGCAATCGGTGCCAGGCTGCCTGACACCTATACTTTGGAGGCCACACCCTTGATCTTAGCCACTACTTCGTCCTGAACGTTGGAAGGAGTAGCTTCGAAATGAGAGAATTTCATCGTTGAAGAAGCCCGGCCCGAGGTAATGGTCCGAAGATCCGTTACGTAGCCAAACATCTCTGAGAGGGGAACTTTTGCCTTGACGACTTTTGAATTTCCCCTGTCACTCATGTTCTCGATCTTGCCGCGACGGCGGTTCAAGTCTCCGACAACATTTCCCATATACTCCTCCGGCGTCACAACTTCCACAGCCATGATTGGCTCTTTCAGCACTGGCTTGGCTTTGCGAGCTGCTTCTTTGAAGGCGATTTTGGCGGCCAACTCAAAGGACAATTGGTCGGAGTCCACTGCGTGGAAGGATCCATCAAAGAGGCGGACTTTCAATCCGTCCAATGGGAATCCAGCAAGTACTCCTTCTGCCATCGCTGCTTTGAATCCTTTTTCAACTGAAGGAATAAATTCACGTGGAATGTTTCCTCCTTTTACTTCGTCGAGGAATTCGTATTCCAACTCCCCTGTGGCAGGTCCAACTTCTACCTGGATATCAGCGAATTTTCCACGACCACCTGTTTGCTTCTTGTACACTTCGCGGTGAGTGACATTCAATGTCAACGCTTCGCGGTAAGATACTTGAGGCTGACCTTGATTGATCTCGACTTTGAACTCCCGGCGAAGGCGGTCAACGATGATCTCAAGGTGAAGTTCTCCCATCCCTGCGATGATGGTCTGGCCAGTTTCTTCGTCTGTGGAGACTTGGAAAGTTGGATCTTCTTCGGCGAGCTTCACAAGACCGGCGGTCAACTTAGACTCGTCTTTCTGAGATTTTGGCTCTACTGCGAGCTTGATCACTGGCTCAGGGAAGGTCATTGACTCTAGAAGCAGAGGATGTTTGATGTCAGTGAGGGTATCCCCTGTTCTGATATCTTTGAATCCGACTCCTGCAGCAATGTCTCCGGCCTCTACACGATCAATTTGATTTTGCTTGTTGGCGTGCATCTGAAGGATGCGGCTGATCCGCTCTTTTTGCTCTGTGCGATTGTTCAGCACGTAGGAGCCTCCTTCGAGCGAACCAGAATAGACGCGGAAGAACACGAGGCGACCCACATAAGGATCAGTCATGATCTTGAATGCCAATGCAGTGAAAGGACCGGCTGGATCTGGGTGACGAAGCTCTTCCTTCTCTGTTTCGGGGTTAAATCCCTGGATATCTGGGATATCGAGCGGAGAAGGAAGGATCGCACACACCATGTCGAGCATGGCTTGAACGCCTTTGTTCTTGAAGGCAGATCCACACATCATGGGGACCAACTTCATTTCAATCGTGGCTTGACGAAGAGCCGCAATCACTTCTTCGCGGGTGATGGTATCCGGATCATCGAAATATTTTTCGAGAATGGCTTCATCATATTCTGCAACCGTTTCGAATAGTTTGGTTCTCCATTCTTCTACGGTCTCTACAAGATCTTCGGGAACTTCAATTTCTTGAAAGGTCATTCCCATGTCATCTTCATTCCAGACGATGGCTTTTCCATCGATGAGGTCAACGACTCCTTTGAAGTCTGCCTCAGCACCGATAGGAATTTGGATAGGCACAGGGTTTCCGCCGAGCATGGTTCTCACTTGGCGAACTACTTCGAAGAAATCTGCTCCAGAGCGGTCCATCTTATTGACGAATCCAATTCTGGGTACTTTATATTTCTCCATTTGGCGCCACACTGTCTCGGATTGGGGTTCTACACCGCCAACGGAGCAAAAGAGGGCAACAGCGCCATCGAGTACGCGTAGCGAGCGCTCCACTTCGACGGTAAAATCCACGTGACCTGGGGTGTCAATGATGTTCACCCGGAAGTCACGACCTTGGTATGGCCAGTAGGTGGTGGTAGCGGCTGAGGTGATCGTGATTCCACGCTCTTGCTCTTGCTCCATCCAGTCCATGGTGGCAGCGCCATCGTGAACTTCTCCGATTTTGTGAACGATCCCTGTATAATAGAGAACTCGCTCGGTGGTCGTCGTCTTACCGGCGTCAATGTGTGCACTGATGCCGATATTTCTTGTGTCTGAAAGAGGGACTTTTCTCATCGTGGAATGCTGTTACTCCTACTAAAATTTCGTGTGGGTGTACTTCTTACATCCGGAAGTGAGAGAATGCTTTGTTGGCTTCCGCCATTCTGTGCGTGTCCTCTTTCTTCTTGACGGCACCGCCTTCACCTTTAGCGGCAGCAAGAAACTCAGCGGCTAACTTCTCCTCCATGGACTTGCCATTACGAGATTTAGCATACTTGATGATCCACCGAATTCCCAATCCATCTCGGCGCTTGGCATTTACCTCGGTCGGAACCTGAAAGGTAGATCCACCGACGCGTCGGGACTTTACCTCTACAGCCGGGCTGGCATTGTTCAAAGCGGCTCTGAACACCTCGGCACCGGATTCTTCTCCTTTGCCTTCAATGATGTCCATGGCACCGTAAAAAATGCCAAAGGCTGTGCTTTTCTTTCCGTCCACCATCAGGTTGTTCACAAACTTTGTGATCATTGGATCCTGGTAGCGAGCGTCAGGTACAGGAAGTCTATTTCTGGCCCTTGTCTTTCTCATGACAATGAGGTGTTATTTCTTTTTCTTAACAGGAGCAGTCGGTTGTCCCGGCTTTGGTCTTCTCGTTCCGTACTTGGAGCGAGCTTGCTTGCGTCCTTCGACGCCTGCTGTATCGAGAGCACCCCGTACGATGTGATATCGCACCCCAGGGAGATCTTTTACCCGTCCACCTCTCACCAGCACAATGGAGTGCTCTTGGAGGTTGTGGCCTTCGCCACCGATATAAGCGTTCACTTCCTTGCCGTGGGTAAGTCGCACACGAGCGACCTTACGCAGAGCAGAGTTAGGCTTTTTAGGTGTGGTGGTGTACACACGGAGGCAAACCCCCCGGCGTTGGGGACAGTTGTCAAGAGCGGGAGACTTGCTGTTCTCCTTCTTGACCTCACGGCCTTTTTTAACCAGTTGCTGAATCGTAGGCATAGTACGCGTTTTGCAAAAAGCGGCTGCAAAGGTATAAATTTCTTCTTGCTATTCCAGCCATCTGGACATAAAAAAATGACAAGCGGCTTTAGGAGCGAGCAAATGCACGAAAGCGACCTGTCTAGGGTTCTCGGTAAACAACCGAGTCAGATATAGACGGCAATAACTGCATCACCACATAAAGTATGTGGAATCTATATCTTTACTCACTTGTCCCTCCGGGATACCTGGCCAAAAGGCTCTCAAGGCATTGCCATGAAGGTAAACCACTCATTGTGAATTGCTTGAAAGCATTCCTTTTTTGAATGGGCCTGCAAGTTACGCAGTCTTTCTGCAATTCCAAACCTTGACCAAAAGATTCTTTTTCTTTTCAAAGATGAATGCCCTTGGTGATCTCCTAAACGCCTTATCGTTCTTCTCTTTTTTCGTTCATCGAATCAAGATTCCTGATGTATTTTACCTCACACATTCTATCTCCTCCTTCTATTCACAGAATATATACCCGGAATTCATTGTTCCCATTCCCTCTCCCCTATTCCTTTTTGACCATCATAGACTTCCGCCGCGAAACTTCGGAAAAGCTTCGCGGCGGAAAAGTGAGCAGTGTGACGCAAATGTAAAATATCTGATTCAATGTTAATTAACCCGATACCTAAAGCAAGGGTTAGCTAAACACCTTTAGAAATTCCACAAGTGGTGCTCAAATTCGATCATCTCTTGCCTGCGCTTTTCTGCTTCTAACAACGTTCTCACAGGCTCGCCCCCCACCTGAATGGGAAAGGAATGGAAAATGCGGAGATCAAATACTTCTCTCACAGATCGAGACTCTGCATCATTGAATCGCGACTTCCACATGGTTTCATCCAAGAGGTCTGCGACTTCTTCCCAGCGAAATCTAGCCAACACTTTTTCTGGGAGTGTGCTGGCAGGATCAACCCAAATCACCTCAAAAAAGTCAATGCGCTGGGTAAACTCAGATCTGTTTTTGTCAAACACATAATCTTCGACTACGTGGATCACTTGCTCATAAGGAGCTAGGTCAGGGAGAGCCTGGTAATCTGGTACGCTTTGCGTGTCTTGTCCTTGCTCGAAAGGTGAACCCCAAGTGTCGTTGGCTCCCACATTCCACTCTTGCGGCTGTGGTGCTGCACCCCAGCCATCGTCGATGGACTCCGTAAATGGGTCCGAAGGAGCATCTTCCCATCCATCGTTGGCGGGGACGAGCGCATCTTCAAATTCCCTCATTTTTTGGACGAGGGCTTCATATTGGTAAAAGTTGGTCCAGTCATCTGGATCGTACGCAACATACTTTCCTTGCTTCACGCCTTCGATGAGCGCCATGACCATCCCTTGCGTTTGGGTATATCGAGAATTTCCAGAATAGTAGTTGGACTCGTGATGGACGAGGGGCTGATTGATCTTCTCAACCAAGCTGATACGGTTGACTACGCGCTTGCGCCAAAAATGATCATCTTCCCGAATGCGCGGCTGCGCTGTGAGAATGAGGTTGGTGCCCATTAGGACGAGCACCATAGACGCAGAAAAAAGGGATCGATTCATACCCGATGTTGTTTGAATGAAACTTGTTGTACGGGTATTTGTGCGTCATCTAATGTGCTAAGAATGTGTTGGGAGATAGAACTTAATCGCAAAAGCTGGGAGAGATTTCTAGTAAAAACTTACCTGGATTTACATCCTGCCGTGCGCCATCCTTCAGAATCTTTCTATCAACGCACAACGTCGAATCATTATTGAATAAAAACGTATTTCCTTAGAATGGGAACTTCATCAAAAGGCAAAACTGACGACCTGTGAAGGCCATACTTCGTCCAATATTGATCGAAACTCAACTTCCTAGGGAATTTCGCTATACTAGTTTCCTTGATTCATTTCCTCTTCATTCCAAATCAATTCTCCAACGGCGATTTATTCAAGCAAATGCTGATCTTTGCCCCCATTCACTTGTCCTCAACACCGCGCTTTCCAACTAATCTCCCCCAGACATAGATCCAAATGATTCTCCACGAATTTCCGCGTCGATATCATGAGCTTCGACAGTCGCTCGAACCGACCTATGGGACTCATGAAGCCGCCAGTGTAGCCCGCCTTTGGCTGGAGCATGTCACGGCAAAGTCGTGGAATTCCTGGCAACTCCAACCCGATGAGCCGTGGGATTTCTCATGGACAGCAGTTCATGAAGCTGGAGTCAGCGCGCTCTTGGCGGGCGTCCCGGTGCAGCACGTGATGGGCTATTGCGACTTTTTCGGCAGACGATTTGAAGTCGGCCCCGAAGTACTGATTCCGCGCCAAGAAACAGAGGAGCTTGTGGACTGGGCATTGCGGGAAGTCTTGCCGCCACCCAATGGAAAGCTCCGATGGCTCGACATTGGGACGGGGAGCGGATGCATCGCGGTGACCCTTTCCTGCGAATGGGTCCAGCGCGGTATCGCCAACGAGGGCTGGGCGATGGATATCTCCGCATCAGCCCTTTCGCTGGCCCGTCGCAACGCTGCTTTACACCAGGCTCCCATACAATTTTGCCAGCAAGACCTCTTCCTTAGCGCGCTAGACGACCATCGAGAATTGCAGCTCGTGATCTCCAATCCCCCCTACGTGACCGAGGCAGATCGTAGAGAAATGAATTCGTTGGTGCTGGACCACGACCCTGAATTGGCCTTGTTTGCACCCATGGATGATCCTTTGGCATTTTATCGGGCCATATCGCAGCGAGCCTTCTTTTGGCTTTGCCCAGGCGGCACATTGCTATTTGAAATCAATTCCAGCTTGGGACAGGAGACTGTGAACGTGCTGAGAGAATCTGGCCTGAGGGAAATTGAACTGCGCAAAGATCTCAATGGCCGGGATCGGATGTTGATGGCGAAAAAGTGATGTCTGTGTGCTTGGCAACTGCGCTGTGTGTACGGAGGCCTTTTCACCTACTTCCTCGGATGGTAAAGGGCGTGCGTTTCGCGTAAATATTGACGGTCAAGGTGAAGATATACCTCCGTTGTGGTGATCGACGCATGGCCCAGCATTTCTTGAACTGCGCGAAGGTCTGCGCCGCCTTCTAGCAGATGGGTCGCAAAAGAGTGGCGAAACGTGTGGGGCGAGATGCTGCGTTGGAGACCGGCCTCAAGGCATGCTTTTTCTACCACTTTGAACAGCATGATTCGCGAGAGCGATTTGCCTTGCTTGCTCAGAAATACGAAAGATTGATGATCGGGGTGGACCAATCCCTGGTCGCGGGCTTCTCGCTCATAGCGCTTCATCCAGTGAAGGGCCGGCTGGCCGATTGGCACCAGACGCTCCTTGTTTCCCTTCCCGACAATGCGAAGAAATCCTTCTTTTTCGTAAACAGAGGTTTTTTCCAAGGAAATTAACTCCGAGACCCGCAAGCCCGAAGAATACATCACCTCTATCATCGCCCGGTTGCGAAGGCCATGTGCTGTGTTGATATCAAAGGTATGGAGAAGCGATTCCAATTCAGGGACCGAGAGTATTTCAGGCAATTTCCGTCCAAAGCGAGGAAGTTCGAGCAAGGAACTAGGATCGGTATTGGCTTGGTCGTCGAGATAGAGAAATCCGTGAAAGGATCGAAGCGAGGAGACGTTGCGGGCCAAAGAACGCGCGCCGAGCAGGCATTCTTCCAATAAAAAAAGCATGAAGCGTTGTAAATCAACTGCGGTCACTTCCACAGGCGACGACAACATGAGAAACTCCTCCGCAAAAATTCGGTAGCGCCCCAAGTCTCGCAGATAGGCTTCACGTGAGTTGGCCGCGACGCCCCTCTCCAAGCTGAGATAGCTTTCGTAATCTTGCAGGGCGGTCTCCCAAGTGATCATGTGTGGTGAGGAGAAAGGTAAGGCGAATGGCGAGAGCTTCACGAATGGAGCTAGAAGAAGGGCTGAAAAACAATTAAAAGTTGGGAATTCTTTCTTCTGGTAGAAAGCCCAATACTGTGACTGGCCTTTCTAAGTTTTTGGAATTCAGACAACCGTAGGAACTGGATCCACGCTGGCGGAAACATTGGCGCTCGAGCGATCTTGGCGAATGACCCAATAGCCGTAGAAAATACACCAAATCCCGATCAATTCCGTCACATAGAGCACTTCTGTGTAACCAAATTTGGTAAAGGATCCGCCAATTCCCGGTAGCAAGCCGCCGATGGCAATGGCGATATTGCCGATCATTCTAGCGCGAAAAGTCTTCTTTCGGGCGTAGATCCATGCAGAGTACAAAGCCCCCCCGACCAAAAAGAGAAACGCATAGATGTTGATCCACGGCGTGATCAAGCGGATCCATTGCCATTCCAGCACAGCGCCGGACAGTCGATGGGGTTCGGCCAGGGCATGATTGACGGGTGAAAGCATCACCAGCACGGCACTTCCTATGATCGTGAGCACGAGGGCAAGGGAAAGTCGGTTGGCAGTGCGCGCCTTGAGGAGAAGGTGGACCGTCCCCTGAGCGAGTGGCGCGCCACCAAGCAAGGCGCCGGTGATGTACCAGCTTTTGAAAATGGCCTCACTCCACCCAAAAATCGTGACCCAGCTTTCGGTCAAGGTTCCAAGTCCATAGCACAAGATCCCGATGGTCCACCAAAGCAGGTGGGTGGCGGCGGGCTTGCGCGCATAGTGACGGGCAATCACGAGGAAAAAGAAGAGGGAAGAAACTGTCGTGACAATGGGGATGTAGGAAATAAATTCTATCATGGAAGCAGCGAGTATTCGATTTGAGGAAAGCCTTTCCAGCCTTGATCGTTGTAAAAGTCAAGGAAACGAAGCCGATAAAAATAGCCCTTGGTGTCGCGCACCACATAGCATTTTTCTTGGTGGGTGACGTAGCGGGCTGGTGGACCAAACACATAGCTTTTCCAGTCAAAGCCGATTTCATCTATGTTGGGGGAAAACGTGAGCGAAGCCGTGTCGGCTAGGGTCAACTCATCCCATGTGGCAAAGGAGGTGGGTACTTCGGCCACAGCCACTTGATGCCGATTGGATAGCGCGCCTGTGAGCCAATAAGGAAAACCGTCCGGATACCTGTAGGCATAATAGGTGAACACCAAGTCCCAACTGTCTTGAGGAGGCTCTACCTCCACCATTTGTTCTGAGACCAGAGAATAGAAACTGAAGTTGTGTCCTGATCGCTTCGGAATGACAGCCGTGCGCACGTTGTTCCCGTCGAGGTCGGCGTAGCGAATCTCAAATTCTTGTGCATCGGCGCGAAGGATCTGAAGCTGCCGGTGACCACGCGCTGACAGATTGTGATCATATCCCAAATCAAGCACGAAGGTAGAGTTCTCCTCCGATTTGGCCCACTCCCCGATGGCCGTGTGATCGAGCGATCCTGTTGCAGAATCAAAGCGAAAAACCAGCGAGGTCAATTCCTGTGTCGTCCAGGGATCTCCGAATGTTTTGCCCTCGGCCAGGGCTATTTGCATGAAATTCGCCCCATTGAGAATGACCGCTGTGCCCGTCTCTGAAGCAGAAAAACCCAAATCCCAGCTCAGCCGATCCACAGTCTTCTGCTCACCTGTGCTGAGGGTAAAGTAAATCTGGTGGTTGTAGCGGGTGTCGCCGATAGAAGCATCATAGCTGGCCATCGAAATCTCCATCACTTGGCTGGAAGGATCTGGCTGAAAGGGCGCCACTGGCACGTCTGGTCGAAAGCAGCCTGGTAGGAGCAGCGAGCTACACACCATTCCGATCAGCGAGACGTGAAAAGGCAGATTAGAAAAATTGTTTAGCAATTTCTTCATAGCCATCTGATTGAAGAAGGGTAAAGTGATTGTGAGGGCATAATCAGCCATTATCAAAATCATTTTTATCTCTCAAAAGGAATTGGTGTTGAATTGAAGGAGGAATCATGATCTACTCTGAAAAGAATAAGCCATTGACACAAAAAGACTTCTTCCCAGCGCAATGGCAGTACCTCCGTCTCCCCCGCTGTGAGCACCACCACCGCTGCCGCCATCTGCATTGACCGCTGTGACATTGAGCAGGTTTCTTCCGCCAACCCCTATCAAGATTTTATCCGCCAAAAATTTTCGCTGAAGACTCAGATCCGCCCAGTGATAGCCATCCAGAGAAGTCAGGATCAACTCGGGGTTTTCGCTGGTTCCGATGTCCCGGTACGCCTGTGCGGGTCCGCTATACTTGTAGAAGAGATGCGCTTGAATTCCTGCGAACAAGTCCGCTTGAATTCGGCCCTGCAACTGCGCAGAAGTGAGCCAGGAAAGTCCTGGACTTGTTCGACCCAGTATATTTACCCCAGCCTGCAAGAGGATCCTCTCCCGCCGATACATCAGCTCAGTGCGAATCCCAGCCAGTTGTACTTCTGCGAGATTGAAATACGTGTAGGCATTATCCGAGCCTCCCGTGAAGGTCAGTTCAATCTGGTCTTGGACTTGGTTGTAAAACGTCTGTGTGTTGACCCTCCAGAGCTGGCTACCTACCAGCTTTTGCCACTGCGCAGAAGCCTGAAAATAATGACCTCGCTCTGCTTGGAGGGCCTGGTTGCCGACCAAATTGTGATTTACATCTACGAACTCCAGATAGAGTTCCTTGAGTGTCGGCGCGCGGAATCCTTTGGCGTAAGAAGCCCGCCAAGTCCAATTTCCAGAAGGCGCAAACCGCAAGTGAACAGATGGCGTGAGCGGCGCTGGATAACGGTCATTGTAGGTCGCCCGCACCCCCGGACGCAAGGTCAGGCTGGGCAAAGGCTGGTATTCTAAGCTCACAAATGCCGCGAGATCGTGCTGAACTTGAGATTGCCCAAAAATTTTATCCCCTCTCGTCTCTTCCCGGTTGAGGTCGTAGCCCACATGAGCTGACAAAGGCATATCGGATGCGCGGTGGGTGAAGGTTCCCCTAGCTGCCCAGCCTATGAATGCCTCTTCCGATCCGCCTTCCAGTGTAGTGGACGCCAAAGTAGCCATGTCCACGAGGTGGCGGGTTCTCAGGCGATCAAATCGCGAATACGCCACAAATCCCTCATAATGATTCTGCTCATTCCAAGCGTAACGTCCCTGAAGCTGGTGTTGCTGGCGCACGCTTTGGAAATGCTCGTCCAAGGCTCTGACTTGATACAAGCCCTGAACTGAGTCGAGCCGAAGGAGATATTCATCAAACACCTGAGATTGAGCCTGAACATGGCCTTTGGCACCTGTCCAGCGGTAGGATGCCGAGGCAAATTCCTGCCGTTTCGGGTTCCAGGATTTGGCACGAAGGGCCTTTTCCGCGAAGCTTCCCCCAAAAAAATAGCGGCCCCCGCTCACCCCGATTTGATGTTTGCCTACGCGCCAACGAAGGTCGAGGTCTTGATTGTGAATGCCGTCATACACGCTCCAACCGGGACCGACACTGGCTTCGTGCCATTTCAGCTGACCTTGAAAGCGCTCCTCAGTCGTTTTTTTCGTGATCAAATTGATCACTCCCCCCATCGCATTGGTCCCATATTCCACGGAGAGCGGTCCCTCGATGATCTCAATTCGCTCAACCTGATTCAGGGGAAGTTGGCTCAAATCAATCTCTCCATCCAATCGCCCAATCACGGGCACCCCATCCACCAGAATCTTCACATGCTGTCCGCCAAGGCCTTGGAGCTGGATCTGTGTCCCGAGCGCGGGATCTTGGATGAGCTGCACGCCCAACTCACTTTGAAGCAAATCCGGCAAGCTCTGCGCTGCCTGGGCATCAATGCGGTTGCGGTCGATCACGCGCACCTGATAGGTGGAAGCAGATGCCGAAATGGGCGCATGTTGGGCCGTAATGACAACCTCTTCCATCGCCAACTCCTGTCGCGTGGAATCCTTCGCTTGGCCGAGGCTCACAGTGGGGTACAAGAGTCCCACAAGCGCCAGGCTGAAAGTGAAAAGCAGGAGGAAAGCGGGATGACTCCCACTTCCTCTAGCCATTTCTGAAGTTCGAACTCGATGAAGAAAACAACAGTAGATCTGTGACATGGAGATCTGTGACATGGAAATTGATTCGACAAATCGGGGAGAAGAGAGAAAATGACACCTCTTTTTATGGCGATGCGCCTTAGCGAATCACCAACTTGCGGCTGGTTCTGGTGGTTTCGGTGTCCACATGTAGCAGATAAATTCCGGCAGGCAGGGACAAGCCGCTCATCTGAATCTGCTGAAATCCGTTGACTTGCCCCAGCACTTCGCGGCGGAGGTTGCGGCCCTGCAAGTCCTGGATAGAGAGGGTAACGAGTTCTGATTTGCTCGTCTCGAAAAGGACATTTACTTCGGTACTCGCAGGATTGGGGAAAATACCCAGCCGCTGGATCGCTTCATTGCCAACATCCAAGGAAGTAGTGACATTGGTCAGATTAAAAAAGAAATTCCCTGTTGCGCTGCCACCAAAGTCTGTGAAAGTGAGTTGAAACACTTCGCCCTCGCGGTCCCGGACGAAATAGGTCAGAGAATCTGCGATTTCCCAAGTGAAGGTGTTCATATTGAATGACTTCCAATCAAAGCCTATGGTAGAGATGCTCGTCGAAAATCCCACCTGGGCAGTGTCTGTCATGCTGACCGAGCTAAGGTCCACAGCGCGAAGTTCTGCCACGGCCAGCCCGGTATTGGTCTGCACACCCGTTACGCCATAGTACAGGCCGGGAGAAAGCTGTCCCAAATACTTATGAAACACCAGATCCCACTCATCACTCAGCGGCTCCTGATCAATCAATGTGTCATTGGCGATAGAGAAGTAGCCAAAGTTTTTGCCTGCGAAATCACTTTTCGACAACGTACGAGTTAATTCGTCAGATCCATCGAGGTTGGCGAAAGTAAACTGGTACACGCCACTGGCGAGCTGGTCGATGCGCAACTTTTTGTGGGTGCCGTCAGACAACACCACGACAAAAATCGCTTTGGCAGAGACCACGTGGGTGATTTGATTGTAAAGCCCCCAGCCTAAATCAAAGGGGTTCGTCTCTGAATAGCCACGGTTGAGCGCACCCAGATCCCAAGATTCATCGGAATCAAAGCTTTGATCCCAAGCAGTGATCCCCGCGGTATCGATGGTCGCCCAGTCAGCCGCACTCACACCAGGGACTTGATAGACCAAAACGCCATTGCCATGATTAACGCGGATGGAGGCAGCAAACCCGCTAATTTGAAAGGCGAGATCCCAAGCTGCGATTGGCGCGCTGGCCACAGTCCCTTCGCGCAGGCTGTAATACGTCTCGTTGCTATAACCGGGTCCTACGCTTACCTGCTGCTGAGCTACAAGAGCCCATGTAGGGAGGAGGAGGATAGAGAGTAAAAGGTACTTTTGCATGGAATGTTGAGTATGGATGATTGAACCTTGTGAGTCGCAAAAGTATCTACATCCATTTAAACAAAATGCCCATAAGCGGAGTAAAAATAACGCTAAAAGCGAAGGTTGATTTCAGGACAGAAAATGCCTAATTTTGACTACTGGGAGCTTTAATCCTTTCATTTTTCAACTTTATCTCTATGCAGCCAACTTTTTTTCTAATAGATAAGGAAAAAAATACCCAAAATAATCGAATCGAAGTACTCGCGATTGATGAATCTGTTGCCCTGGCTCCAGTTCAAAATCCAGCGGATTCGGATCTCCATATTCAAGGCGAATTATCCCCTACCTTGATCCAATTTTACTTTTGCCTGGACGGAAAAGTAGATTTCGTTTTTCACAGAGGCCACTACCGCAAGACCTTAGAAACCAATCGCTCTTTTTTGTTTTATAATCCTGAAGGGCCCCTTGCGCACGAGATTCACCTCAGCCCACAGACCCATTTGCTGACATTATTTATTTCCGTTAAGCGTCTTCACGAATGGTTTGTTCAAGATTCCGACGAATTGGCTTTCCTCAATAATGACAACGTCAACCAACGCCTGTATGCGGAGGCACCCATCAGTTCTTCCCTCGCAATGGTAATTGGGACGCTTTTTTTTGTGCACCCTCCTAGCAATACCAGAAACCTTTACTTGCGGGCCAAAGTCATGGAAATTCTCAGCCTGTATTTCACTCAAGAAGAGGACAATCAGGAGGAAAAGTGCCCGTTTCTGCACGATGAGGCCAATGTGGAGAAGATTAGACAGGCCAAGCAGATCGTTCGCAATCACTTGATCACGCCACCAAACCTGAAGGAATTATCTAAGATGGTCGGCCTGAACGAGTACCAGCTCAAGGTAGGTTTCCGCAATATTTACGGCACCACTGTCCACAAATACCTGAGCGATCATCGGATGGATGTCGCTCGCAAGCTGCTCGACAGCGGGAAATATCTGGTGAATGAAGCCGCTCAGGAGGTAGGATATAGCAACCCCAGCCATTTCATTGCAGCTTTCAAGAAGAAGTTTGGATTTACCCCCAAAAAGTATCTCACCTTCGTACGCAGATAGGAATCCGTCGCCGAAAGCTGGTTGTTCTGTGCCATTTACTTGCCCCCTTCAACGATGACCTCGGTGCGCCGCAAGGCCTCTACAAGCGCCCGTGCGCCATGATAAGGGCCTTTCCAGGGACCGGCTTTGTCTTCTTTAAAATTGGGGGTCCCCTGCCGATCAAGGCACCAGTGCCACTCTCCTCCTTGGTGATCTTTGTGGTGCTTGATGGTAAAATCCCAGGTCTGGAGAGCTGCTAGTCGAAAGCGTTCGTCTTGAGAAACTTGCCAGGCATTGAGCCAGCCCACCAACGCCTCAAATTGTGGCCACCAATGCTTGTCGGTATCGGTGAAACCCATCGGGCTACCTTCTTGGATAATGCCCCCGTTGGAATCTTGGCCCTCCAAAGTTGCCGTTGCGATCGCCACTGCAGCGTCGGCACAGCGCTGAAAGAGCGCCGGATCATTGAGCACTTCAGCGGCTTCGCACATGAGCCAGCTCGCCTCAATGTCGTGGCCGTAGGAAATTTCCTCCGAACGGGGTTGCCAGGAATCGGTGAAAAACAGGGTCAAATGGTTTGTTTTGGGGTCGAGAAATCGGGTGAGGAACAGCTCAATGAGCTCTTTCAGCCGATCGGCAAGCAAGTCAAACGGCGATGCGCGATACAGGCTCGTATATGCCTCCATCACGTGCAAGTGGGTATTCATGGTCTTGGCCTCGTTGCGATCTTTGTGGCTTAGCCGCAAGTCACTCAGCAGTTTCCAGTCCCGACTGAATGCTTCGAGATACCCGCCTTTTTCTGCGTCGCGACTGTGGTGATCGATAAGTTCAAAAAGTTCCATTGCGAGGGAGAGCACACGTCGATCAAGGGTCAGGCGATAGTATTCGCTCAACGAGTAGATCCCAAAAGCTTGAGCATACACCTGCTTTTTGTCAGCCACTACGCGACCTTGGGACTCGAGCATCCAGTACAAACCACCAAAATCTTTGTCGCGGAAATACTTTTCCAGGTACTCGTAGGCCCGATCGGCCAAGGCCCGATAAGAGGAACGCTCGTAAACACGCGTCATCATCGAGAAGCTCCACAAGAGCCGCGTGTTGAGAATCACGCCTTTGTCCGACTGGGGGAGCAGACGATTTCGGCCATCCATTCTCCCATAAAATCCTCCAAGCTCATAGTCAACCATGTTTTTTTCCCACCAGTCCAGTAGCTGGTGGAGTTCACTTTCCCAAGTCGCTTTGATGGCAGCAGATACCGGAACACGGGGCAGGTTTTTCATGATGTCGCTGTGTGGGGTGTAATTATCGGAGGAGCTTGTCGGCAAATTCATGCGTTGAGTATGTGCTCACAAGAATTTCCCGATGGAGTTCTCGAAAAGTGTGCTTCAAACTCGAGCTATGCATCCCGTCACGTCAGGCCCCACGCAGAGATTAAGATGAGCAATCAGCGCTGTTCGACAACGAACGTCTATACCCCTCCTCATCAAAAGTCGTGGCAGGCAGCCCTGCCAAATTAGACGCCCCGGAGCGGTACAAGGAAGGTAAGAGGCCTTTTGTTGCATCCCATACGGCAGCGCGATCAATGAGCATTCAAGGTAAAATAATCCTTCGTGAAATACAGAGGAGGTGCTATTGATACAGATCGGGAAGATCGTCCACCATGAGAATTCGTCCACTACGACGAAATTCTACAAAATTATCTGCGCTTGGATGTCCCGGAAACGGGGCGAAATAATGACCTAGGTGACCATTTCGCCACACCAACATCCAAGAAATCATGGAAGCGATGGGATCTGCCTCCACGTGCTTGAGCAGTTGATCGGTCCACCAGCGCGGATGGGGAATTGTCTCAGAACCCGTTTCAGTCAGGGCAAATAACTTCCCTCGGGCGATTGCCATGTCACCCAAGATCCTTAGCCTGCGGGTGAGCTTGGCAGGTTTGCCTCCCCGCCGAAAATCTGCGTAATCATCCAGCCCCAAAATGTCCACATACTCATCTCCCGGATAGTCTTCCAGATAAGATTCTTCTGTGTCGAACACATCTGGGGAATAGACATACAACAAGTTGTGAACCTCCTTCACGTCCCGCAAGTATTCCACAGTGAACCGCCACAGCTGCTGATAATCTTCCGGTGTCCGGTGCGGGCGTCCCCACCAAAACCAGCCGCCGTTGTGCTCATGAAAGGGTCTGAAGATCACCGGAATGGGATGTTTTACCCAAAATCCTCCCCGAAGGCTTTGCATAAAATCCGCAATGAAGTCCAACTGCCTCTTGTACCAATCGTGGTGGATGCCGCCCGCAAGGATGCTCGGCACGGCCGGCGTGTGGTCCCAGGAAGAGCCTTTGGTCACGGGATTGTCCAGGTGCCAGCCGATTGTGATCACGCCTCCCATTTGGTAAGCTCGACGAATCCATTGGCGCATCATGTCGAAGTCCACTTTGTCAATGTTGTGGGGCGACTGGCCGAGCTTGCTCAGTTCCCAGCCAAAAACCGCCGGAAAGGAGCCACTCACCGAAGCTACATCCGAGCGTAACCGATCTCCCCGCCATCCGATCCCATAGGCCAACGCGTCTTGGTGCCCAAACATGATGCCTTTGCCTTGCAAAGCAAACAGGTTTCGATACAGAGCCGATGTTCTGGGATCTGCTTGTTGATCTACCATGGGGGATAAGAGAGGTTGGGCGTGAACCAAAGACAAACAGCCTGAAGTCCATACCAAGGTCAGGAGCCATCTGTTCACAACATCTCTCATACCCAGCAACATTCCTATTTATTCTGGTCCAACTGTCCTGCACATCTCGGTTGGGGAAGAGGGTACGCGGGCAAATTCGAGAAAAAGCACAGGCTTTGGAGAAGCCTGGCGACTAGCCTGTCTAAGCCGGACATTTGGCGCGAAGCATTTCCCGCTTACCGGGAGGGCCTGGCAGCTTTTCGACCAGCCAGCCCGCAGCCAGCAAGGCCCTGCGAACGTCGCCCTTGGCTGAATAGGTCGTGAGAAGTCCCTCGGGAGCCATCCAGCTTCTCACCCGGGCAAATATCTCCGAAGTCCACAGTTCTGGTTGCGCACTCGGGGCAAATGCATCCCAATAGACCAAGTCAATGTGTGTACTCCCCTCAAATGTCTCCAGCTTTTCGGCCCGCTTTTCCAGCGTCCAAGTCTCGCTGAGCTTCACGGGCACTCCCCAGGCAGCCTCATGAAGCGCCCGAAACATCTCAGGATGGCCCAGGCGATCGCCATAGTCCAACGATTCCCATTGCTCCCGATTCAACGGATAAGCTTCCAGCCCCAAGTAATAAATCGGCACGGTGGCTTGGATTGCGGTCATTAAGGCATTTAGCCCGGTACCAAATCCAATCTCCAACATGCGCAGCGAAGCACGATCTTCCAGAGCTTTCATCCCCGCCGTCAAAAATACATGCTGCGACTCTTGCACTGCCCCATGAACGGAGTGGTAGTGCTCGTCAAAATGAGCGTGATACAGTGTGGGAGATCCGTCTCCTGTGGTGAAAAGTGTCAGTGACATAGCGCTTGAGTGCGAGGCCCGCCCTTTGGTTGACAGAGGCCACCTGCAAACATAGTGATCTGGTCGATTAATTCGCGCCCCTGCTACCCGCAGGCAGCAGGGGGTTGTGCTATTGCGGTAGCCAAAATCCTACCCCAAGTCGTAGGTCGAGGGCCGCGTTGAGTACCGAAGGGTCGTTCGTCGACTGCTTTTTGACAATGCTGAGCAGCCCGTGGCTGTAACGGCCTCCCAGCGTCACGCAGAAGTTGTCCATGAAGGTCATTTGGATCCCTGCACCCAGGGCAGCGCCGGCATCCACACGCAAATAGTTTGAAGTGGTCGTTTTCGAAGGTAGCGCTCCCATCTCTACCCTTGGCTCCTCTACAGCTTGGAGGAGCGCGCCGCCATAGGGACCTGCTTCGCCATAGAAGCGAATCCTGTCACCCAATTCTACTCGCAGCAGCAGGGGGACCACCAGATAGTCCTGCCGAAATCTCACGTCAGTCAGGTTGAAGGTATTTCCCTGGTCGTCAGACCAATTGATCAACTGCCGGTTGCCTTTTCTGGAAGCATACAAGCCCGTGTGCACGTACAATGGTCCATAGAAGATCCGCGTCCAGCCTAGCCCAAGATGGATGTCATTGGTCTGGTCTTGGAAGGTCAATGCTGGATTTCCATGCATCCACACGAGGCTTGGTCCACCTTCCAGATACAGGCGATCGCTCTCGGTTGTGCGGCGTTTGTTTTGGGCGGAAAGCGAAAAGCTGAACATCAGGCAGGCAAAGGCAAGGAAGCGAACATAGGTTTTCATCGGTGAAGCACTTTTGAACAGAAAAACAAAAGGGATAGATGGGGTGATATGAATCGACAAGTTCCCGAATTTTCTCCTTCGCTGTATTCTTTTCCTGCTGATCATTCCTGCCAATTCTCCGCACGAAGGGTTCAATCCAATGCAAAAAAAACCTCCCGATGGCGAATCGGGAGGCGGATCGTAACACCAGACTCAACAAACTCGAAATGTTGATGTAAGTGCTTGCTTGCAGGCGTTAGAACGGCTCTCGATGCGGGATTGGTATGTAGCCAGGTGAATTTTTAAAATAAATTTCCAATTAACTAATCCCTTAGTTGCAAAACGAAAAGATTAGTTATACATTTGTTCAGCTTCTATTTTAGTTCTTTCTGATGTCGTTTTCAGCATCTATGCAACGCAGCTATTCATGTGCCGTAATCATGTTCGTCCAAAGAGCGGCCTATTTGCTGTGTTTACCTGTTAGAAGTTGTAATGACAGCTAGTTCCTCCAGATTTTCCGACAATTTCCTTCTAATGCAGTTCTTCTGGAGGAAATTTGAAAGTCAAACCTAGCTCAAGAGCAAGTCGGGTAAAGTCCAGAGGGAGAGTCGCATTTCCAGAACAATCACTACCTTTGTGTGCGTTTTTTGAATTTCATCCAAAAACCAACTTTGATCATGATGATTCGCAGAGTTTTAATGATGGGCGTAGTCGCCACCGGATTAATGGCTTGCCAAGAGAAGGCTGCCACAACAGAAACCACCTCAGAATCCCCAGCAGCAATGACCGTGGGCGCTGAAGCACCGATGGCCGCCGCTCCCGATGCTGCTTCGCTGACTGAGGCCACATGGGAAAGCAAAGTGCATGATTTCGGCGAAATCACTCAAGGAGTGCCTGTTACTCACACGTTTAAAGTGAAAAACACAGGAGATCAGCCTTTGATCATCACTGCCGTGAAGGCTAGCTGTGGATGTACCGCCACAGAATATACCAAAGAAGCGATCGCGCCAGGCGAAGAAGGAATCGTGCAGGCACAATACAACGCTGCTGCCGAAGGTGTCTTCAATAAGTCTGTGACAGTGACCTACAATGTGGCTGCACAAAGAGAAATGCTTTCTTTGAAAGGCAATGTCATCAAGAAGTAATGTAAATCTCCCCAGTTGACTTCCTCGAAGTCCTGAGTTGAACTGTCTCTGAAAGATCTTCAGAGACAGTTCTTGTTTTAATGTAGATTTGCCCCAGCGCTGAAGTTGTTTTTGCGAGCGAAATCACGCTTCGCTTGATCGCCTTAGCCGCTCAATTTTTCCCTCTGTCTCATGCAGCCTTCACTGAGCCAAATCATCGAAGCTATTATATTTGTATCGGAACAGCCGGTGCAGGTAAATTTTTTGCAGCAAGTGCTGCGCGAAGGTGATTCCGAGGCACATGCCGATACCAATGGCGCGGATGCATCCCAAGACCTCCAGACATCTGGCCCGACTCAGGAGGAGATTGAAGCCGCTTTGGTGGAATTAGAAAAAAAATATCAGGATCTTCGCTATCCTTTTGAAATCAAAAAAGTCGCTGGTGGCTATCAATTCTACACCAAGCGCATCTACTACCCTTACCTCCGCAAGGCGGTCGTCAACAAGCACCAGCGCAAGCTCACTCGATCAGCCCTGGAGACCCTCGCCATCATTGCCTACCGTCAACCGATTACCAAGACGGAAGTCGAATTTATTCGAGGCGTAAACTGCGACTACGCTACGCAAAAGCTCTTGGAAAAAAACCTCATCAGCATTGTTGGCAGAGCTGATGCACCGGGAAGGCCGCTGCTGTATGGTACCAGTCCTTTTTTTATGGAGTACTTCGGCATAGCTGACCTCTCCGATTTGCCAAAATTGAAAGAATTTGCCGATTTGGAAGAAGATCAGATGGATCAATTCCGACGGCCTCAGTCACTAGACAATGAAAAAACCGGAGAAGAAGAACCCCTTTTGGAAAGAGGTGCAGCAGCCCGAGAAGGAGCAGAAGAAGCGGCCACACAAGATTTCGAAGAAGCAGTCAGCGGATCTGAGGGAGAAGAAGGAGCGCATTCGTGAAGAGAAAGCCAAGGCACCTGTGATCTTGGGAAAGGGCCGTGACCCCATTCGCCTCAATCGATACATCGCCAAGGCAGGGGTGTGTTCGCGGCGCGAAGCCGACGAGCTGATTTTGCAGGGACTCATCACGGTGAATGGCACGGTCGTCAAGGAAATGGGATTCCAAGTGACTCCGGGCAAAGATGTTGTCTCGCACAAAGGGCAAGTCCTCAATCCGCAGCGAAATGTGTACATTTTGCTCAATAAGCCCAAAAACATGATCACCACGACCTCCGACGACAGGGGTCGCCGCATTGTGCTCGACACCATTGAGCGAGCCACGAAGGAGCGCGTGTTTCCGGTGGGACGCCTCGACCGCAACACCACGGGCCTTCTGCTTCTCACCAATGATGGTAAGCTCGCCGAAAAATTGACTCATCCTTCTCAGGAGGTGCGCAAAGTATATAAGGCGACCCTCGACAAGCCCTTGACAGAGGAGGACTTGGACAAACTCGTCGAAGGCATTCAGCTAGAAGATGGACCCGCCAAGGTAGATGCCATTGACTACGTCATGGAAGGACGTAAAGACGTAGTCGGACTCGAGATCCACATTGGGCGCAACCGAATCGTACGACGCATGTTTGAGCACCTTGGCTATGAGGTCACGGCCCTCGACCGCACCATGCTTGGCCCACTTACCAAAAAAGCGCTACCTCGCGGAAAATGGCGGGAGCTCTCTATTCAAGAGGTGGCGTGGCTCAAAATGATGTAGGCGACGGTTGCTGGTGACGAAAACCATGCCTCGTTGACACCGACATTCGCAATGCAAACGCGACATATTCAACAAACAGCCCATGCGCGACATCTATCGTGATGCGCCCATGGGCTGCTATATTCATTTGATCTTCTCACGGTATGGGACGGAGAGATTTTGACCAAATAGATTTGTGAAAAACAACCTTTTACCCAAGCTCTCTCCCAATCATTCCATTATCCCAACAGGCTGTCAAGCTTGGCTAGCGCCTTGGGAAGACCATCGGGGTTTTTGCCGCCAGCAGTTGCGTAGAATGGCTGTCCGCCTCCCCCTCCCTGTACTTCCTTAGCCAGTTCGCGGATCATCTGCCCGGCGTTGAAGCGGTTTTGGCTCGCCAAATCATCGGACAAAATCAGGCTCAGCATTGCCTTCCCGTCAATTGCTGCTCCCAGGAAAATCACGGCTTGGTTAGTTGCCTGCTTGAGGTCAAAGCTGAGTTGCTTGAGCTCATCGGCGGAAGACACTTCCACCACTGCACAGAGCACCTGAAGATCTGCCCGAGACTCCATTTGCAACAGCAACTGTTCCCGAAGTCGATTCAACCTTTCTGCTTGAAATTTTTGGAGTTCCTTTTCCAGTTCGCGCGTTTTGGCCGCAAGCTCTTGGACCGCAGTAACGACATCTTTGGAACCTTTGAACAAGTCACCGATTTCCTGCAACTGGGCTTCCTTCGCCTGATAATGCGTGATGGCTGAGCGGCCTGTGCGTGCTTCCACGCGTCGAATGCCTGCGGCAACAGAGCCTTCGGACTGGAAGGTGAAGAGGCGAATGTGCGCGCTCCTTGCCACATGGGTCCCGCCACAAAGTTCCACACTGTAAGCTGGATCAAAGACCACGGTGCGCACTTGATCGCCATATTTCTCTCCAAACAGGGCCATCGCTCCCATCGCTTTGGCCTCGGCAATGGGTAAATTCCGGTACTCGACCAAGGGAATGTCAGCTACGATTTTTTCGTTGACAATCGCTTCGACCTGTGCCAATTCCTCTTCTGTCACTTTGGCAAAGTGAGAGAAATCAAATCGAAGGAGTTCTTCTGACACGAGTGACCCCCGCTGCTCGACATGGGTGCCGAGCACCTGGCGAAGCGCGGCATGCATGAGGTGCGTTGCGCTGTGGTTGGCGCTGATGTCGCCTCGGCGAGCACCATTGACCGTGGCAGTCCAGCTACCGGATGGGTCCAGGGGGAGCCGATCCACGAGGTGATAGATCAGTTCGTTTTCTCGCTGGGTATCAAGCACTTGAAGGGTTTCAGTGCCATTGGTGATGCTCCCTTGATCGCCGACTTGGCCGCCAGATTCGGCATAAAATGGGGTTTCTGCGAGGACGAGCTGTATGGCTTCTTTGTTGGCACTTTTCACCACGCGAAATTGCAGGATCTCCGTTTGAGTCTGGAGCAAATCATAGCCTCGAAATATTGGGAGATCCTGGCTCGCATTGACCAGCGTCCAATCGCCAGTCGCCACCTGTGTGGCCTTTCTGGAACGATCCTTTTGGGCTTGTAGCGCCTGGCCAAATCCCGCCATGTCCACTTCCAGTCCTTGTTCGCGCGCCATCACTTGGGTGAGGTCCACGGGAAATCCGAAGGTAT
Organism: Bacteroidota bacterium; assembly: GCA_036835375.1. Taxonomy (GTDB): domain Bacteria; phylum Bacteroidota; class Bacteroidia; order J057; family J057; genus JANQTF01. The sequence continues at coordinate 2,890 of DAITMB010000025.1, read as the reverse complement.
CATACATTTTGAAAGCGAAGGCCCCATCTATTTCCTTTATTCCCTGATGCTCCTGCAAATGCGCTTCAAACATCTGGGTACCACTCTCCAATTTTCGCAAAAATCCTTTCTCCTCCTCTTCGATGATTCGGGCCACAAACTGCTGCTGGGCAACGACTTCTGGAAACACGCCATCATATTCCCGGGCTAGTAGCGCGACCAGTTCGTGCATGAAAGGCTCGTTGATCTCCAAAGCGGAGTAGGCATATCGGGCGGCCCGACGCAGGATTCGCCGAATGACATAGCCTGCTCCGGTATTCGAAGGGATTTGTCCATCTGCAATGGTGAAGACGATGGCCCGGATGTGGTCCATGATCACCCGCATGGCTACCTGCTGTGCTTCCGAGGCTTCGGCGTATTGGATGCCAGTTTTACGCTCCAGATAGCCTCTCAGCGGATCAAAGAGATCAATGTCGTAGGTAGAGCGCTTGTTCTGCAAGGCCATCGCAAGCCGCTCGAAACCCATGCCCGTGTCCACGTGCTTATCGGGAAGTTCGTAGAGCTTTTGGTCTGTTTTGCGCTCGTACTGGATGAACACGAGATTCCAAATTTCCACGACTTGTGGATGGTCGCGGTTCACGAGTTGCTCGCCTGGGACTGCGGCCCGCTCTGCTTCGCTTCGAAGGTCCACATGGATCTCCGAGCAGGGGCCAGCAGGGCCTGTTTCGCCCATTTCCCAAAAATTATCCTTTTTCCCGCAACGAAGAATGTGATTTTCAGGAAGAAATTGGCGCCAATAGCCCTCGGCTTCTGTGTCAGCGCTGAGACCATCCTGGAGATCCCCTTCGAAGACTGTCGCGTAAAGTCGTTCTGGATCCATCCCGAAATGGTCCACCAAAAGTTCCCATGCCCAAGCAATGGATTCGGCTTTGTAGTAGTTGCCGAACGACCAGTTACCGAGCATTTCGAACATCGTGTGATGGTAGGTATCATGGCCCACCTCTTCGAGATCATTGTGTTTTCCAGACACCCTCAAACATTTCTGTGTGTCGGCAACACGTTGGAAAACAGGTACTTTAATCCCCAAAAAGATGTCCTTGAACTGATTCATTCCAGCGTTGGTAAACATCAGCGTAGGGTCGTTTTGCACGACTATAGGCGCAGAAGGGACGATCTGGTGCAGTTTTTGAGAAAAGAAGTCCAGGAAGGTTTTGCGGATTTCGCGGGAAGATTTCATTTGATTCTTCAGCCATTTAGTGGGTTGGGAGAATGGGGATTGGTATTTGTTTTGTTTCCTGATTTTTTTGTTACATTTGTTTCAGCAAAATTAGCTAGGAAATTAAGACGCTCAACTTTCGCCCAACTTTTTCCGAGTTTCCTCCCACCTTGTGAAATTCCAGAGGATTTGCTTCACTAACCTCCTGTACGGTATGGCAAAACGGATACGGTATTATTACGACGAAGAGAGCTGCACCTTCCAAGAAGAAAGAATTACAGCCAAGTCAGCCTTCAAGACCATCCTTACTCAAGTCTCATTGTCTGGCTTATTGGCTTGTCTCGGACTCGCGGCGTACTTCTTCCTCTACGACGACCCTAAGTCCCTTTATCTGAAGACGCAAAACGAGCATCTCCAGGCAAAGATTAGCCAGCTAGATACCAGCCTTGCAGTTCTAGAACTCGCAGTCAATGGGCTCCACTTAGAAGACAATCGTTTTTATAGAAGCCTCATGAACGCTGAGCCCATCAATGAAGGGCATTGGGGAGGCGGTGTAGGAGGAGCGGTAACTCAAGCAGGTACACCTTCTGTGCTCACCGAGGCTGAACAACGCTTGGAAAGGCTCACCAACAAAGTCGAAATTCAGAACCAAAGCTATGCATACCTCTTCGAGCGGATGCACCAAAACAAGGATTACCTCCGTCATGTGCCTGCGGTCAAGCCAGTGCCGGGAGAAGTCATCTCAGGTTTTGGTATGAGGATGCACCCGATCAATAATATTCGAAAAATGCACACCGGCATTGACCTCCAAGCCAGTCTTGGCACCAAGGTGTATGCTGCTGGAGATGGCACGGTGCGCCTCACTGGGTTGAGTCGCGGCGGATATGGAAACCAAGTTGAAATTGATCACACCGGCTCTGGTTTTATTACCAAGTATGCCCACTTGTCCAGTATCTCTGTACAGCAAGGTCAGAAAGTCAAGCGTGGCGAAGTGATTGGCCTATCCGGGAGCACCGGGTTATCTAAGGGTCCTCACCTTCACTATGAAGTTATTCGCAACGGCCAAAAAATTGATCCTATAGACTATTTCTATGGAGACCAAACGCCAGAGGAATATGTGAAGCTGCGGGAAGCTGCGAAGATGGACACAGAATCAATGGACTGATAGAGTTCCTACATCAGGATCCGCTTTGTCGTGGCCACATGCTATTCTTCCATCTTGATCCAAGATCATTTCACGATCAACAGCATCAGACGGTGACAGGCGAAGAAGAAATTCAGCGACAATACTATACCATCGGAGAGGTAGCCAGGGAATTAGACCTGACTACCTCTCTGATTCGTTTTTGGGAGACGGAGTTCAGAGAAATTCATCCCAAAAAGAATCGCAAAGGCAATCGCGTCTATACGCCCAAAGACATTGAGGCCCTCCGAAAAATCCGTTACCTTCTCAAGGAGCAAAAATACACGATCAAGGGCGCCAAAGATCGACTTCACAACGACATGGAGGCGCTCGAAGAAGAGATTCAGACCAAGGCAACTTTGCTGAAAGTTCGCTCGTTTTTGTTGGAATTGCGAGAAATTTTATAACTTCGCGTCCCCTCTCTAAAAAGCGTATTTCACGGGATGTAGCTCAGCCAGGTTAGAGTACTCGTCTGGGGGGCGAGGGGCCGGCAGTTCGAATCTGCCCATCCC
>DAITMB010000024.1:43536-48714 GCA_036835375.1 Bacteroidota bacterium | reverse complement strand
GCCAACGCTGGCTGTAATCCTCCGCATGTTCCCAAGCGAATGATTTGCAGAGAGCGCAAATGTTCTTTGGGCTCTCGTGAGGAAAAATCGATGTTGACTAAGGCATCCAGTTCATTGAGGACAATGTCCACGTTGTCAGTACCAATGCCCGTAGAAATGATTGTGACTCTCTCTCCCTCAAACCAGCCCGTCACCGTTCGAAACTCGCGCTTTTCTTTCTTCCATTCCACCCGATCTAATCTACGCGCCACCAGATCCACCCGCATAGGATCACCGACGAGGATGATCTTGTCAGCGATGTCACCAGGTTGCAAATGAAGGTGATAGACAGAGCCGTCAGCGTTGAGAATGAGTTCTGTATTGCTCATGAGGAGTGAAAAAGTGCCAGAAGTTCAGAGTCGGAGAAAGTTCGGCAATAGTTTTCGAGTAAAGCCAGATCCATAGGATAAGCGGCTTCGCTCAAAGGTCGTCTTGTCTGTTGGTTTTCTTACTTGCCCCGATCCTGACCAAGCTAATAAACTCATTATCAAGATCCTGAAAGCAAAAATTCGAGCACTATTTTTGCAGTGATTTTGCTCGAATGAAAGCAACTTCAAGAGGAGGCGTCCGTTGAAAGAGTCCGAACTTTTCCCACAAACAGGCAGATTATTCGGAGATCCCCTACACAGATTTGTCTGTGTAAGAGGGGTGTAATATCTTCACGCGCCAAATCGCCCAACAAATTCCTACCTTTACCCCATCCTAGGGAAGCCCTAGACTGAACACATACCTCAAGATACATGAGACAGCTTAAGATCAGCAAGCAAATTACCAATCGGGAGTCACAATCCCTCGACAAGTACCTTCAGGAAATTGGGAAAGTCGAGCTGTTGACGCCAGACGAGGAGGTAGAGCTTGCACGCAGGATCAAGCAGGGCGATCAGGTTGCCTTGGAAAAATTGACCAAAGCCAACCTGCGCTTCGTCGTATCTGTAGCCAAGCAGTACCAAAATCAGGGGCTTTCTTTGGGCGACTTGATCAACGAAGGAAATCTTGGGTTGATCAAGGCTGCCAAGCGCTTCGACGAAACCAGGGGATTCAAATTCATCTCCTACGCCGTGTGGTGGATTCGACAGTCCATCCTGCAAGCCCTTGCCGAGCAGTCCCGCATTGTGCGCCTGCCCCTCAACCGCGTGGGTGCCCTGAACAAAATTGGCAAAGCCTTTTCCAAACTCGAACAAGAGTTCGAGCGCGAGCCTTCCCCTGAAGAGATTGCCGAGGTTCTCGAAAACATGTCGGAAGACGAAATTTCTGATACCCTCAAGATCTCCGGTCGTCATGTCTCGGTCGATGCACCCTTCGTTCAAGGTGAAGAAAACAGGCTCCTCGACGTGCTTGAGAATGATGCAGAGCCTAATCCTGACAATGAGCTGATCAACGAATCGCTCAGCAAAGAAGTCGAAAGAGCACTCAGTACGCTTACCCAACGTGAAGCGGAAGTCATTCGCCTGTATTTCGGAATTGGTGTAGAGCACTCGTTGACGCTAGAAGAAATTGGCGAAAAATTTGACCTGACCAGAGAGCGCGTTCGCCAGATCAAAGAAAAGGCCATTCGACGCCTGCGACACACCTCGCGGAGCAAAGGCCTGAAAACGTACTTGGGTTGATCGTTTTGACCACCCACAGAATTCCAGACAAAAGGACGACCATCAGGGTCGTCCTTTTGTGCTTCGACACATTGTTTTTTTCTTGACCGTAGAGTCAGCGTATGGTACAATCCTGGAGCTTGGAAAAAATATTTGCCATCTTTGATCTTGCTTATTGGCAGAAATTTCATGCGCAGCACGCATTCTCCCGCGAACATCAAAGCATTTCTCCAGCTACTCCATGGCCGACTTTCGCAGACATCTAGCCGCTTTCCTCCCCAATTCCAGGGCACAGCAATGGATGCTCTTGGGATGGATCAGCACCCTCGGAGGGTTGCTGTATTCACGAGCGGCACTCAGTCTCGGGGTCGTAATCCTCAGTTTAGGCTTATTTGGACCAGGAAAACCACTGAAAAACGTCCCGACGTGGATCTTGGCTGGAATCGCCATTTGGCTGATCCATTTGATCGGGTTGCTACACACCGACAACCTCAATGACGGCTGGCAAGACCTTTGGAAAAAATTGCCTTTCCTCTGTCTTCCCATCGCGTTGTGGCGCGGCGAACCCCTCCCTGCGCGCAGCATTCGCGGTCTGCTCTGGTTTTTTGCTGTGGCTTGTGCCCTCTCGGTGCTTTTCATGCTGGGCATCGCGCTCTTCCGCGGCATAACTCAAGGCCTCTCTCTGGAGCTCCTTTCGAGTTGTCTATCAGACAACTGCGAAGACATTGACTCTTGGATTCGTGCCCGGCGATGGTTTACCTACAGTGCGCTCGCCAGCGGCATTGAACAGCATCCCACGTACCTCAGCATGATTCTTCAGGCAGGCTTTCTGGCGATTTTGTGGCTTTGGGAAGATGCCCGGATACGATTTCGACCACTTCCTCAATGGGTCATGGGAATACTGACGGGATTGATTTTCCTGGCCATCGCCTTGCTTTCTTCCCGGATGCAACAAGGAATATTCGTGCTGGTGCTTTTCGTCACGGGCGGTTTTCTGCTAAAAGGGAGAATGAATTGGAAACAATTCTTGATCCCCCTCAGCACAGTGGTACTGCTTTTTGTCGCCAGTCAGTGGTCAATTCCCGAAAGTCGGGAGCGGATTTCGCAGATTTCCGAACAAGAGATGACCCCGAAAAATGAGGATGAATGGACAGGGATGAATGTGAGAACCTCTATTTGGCGCAGCGGCTGGAACTTGCTTCAAGACAATTGGCTTCTTGGCGTTGGAACAGGGGACGTGCGGGACGAGATGACAAAACAATACCTACTTGACGGATTCCTTTATGGCCACCAACGGGAGATGGATCCACACAACCAATACATTGCTACTGCGCTCGCCACAGGCGTTGGGGGCCTCCTCCTGCTACTGAGCTGGCTAGGCATGCAAGGGTTCCAAGCCATCCGCACTGGTAAGTGGCCTTGGCTCCTCTGGACAGCCATACTGGCCTTGGCATTGCTCACTGAGTCAATGCTGGGCAGGCAAACGGGCATTGCCCTGGCTACGGTCATTGGCCCTTTTCTGGCCTATCAGCTCCCACAGCCGGGTACAATTCCGGGCGAAAAAAGGGAATGAGCGCCATAAGCAGCGCTGGGCGATACAGCGTTTCGCGGGTAAGCAGGTTATGGGTTAGCAGGCCTATGGCGCCATTGGCCTGTTTGGAGTTCGTTGTGCCAAAGACTACATCGTCTGCCACACCTAGTTCCATGCCTCCCCGCACCAACTCTGCGATCGCAGGCGGCAGCATGAATCCAGCCGTGCGCCCATACCCAATCTGGTCTTTCCCGCGGACGACGATCCAAGCGAAGGCTTCCAAGTACTCCTCCATCTCTGCAATGCCTCCTTCTACTCCCACCCAGTAATCGGCCTCCGGCTGAGTTTGCTGTGCAGCAAACGCTCGGTTCTGCGCACCAAGCCGCGTCTCTGCGTCGCTCATCGGCTGAGCTGCTACGCCTGAAGGCAAAGCCGCGCTAGTAAATGCAAAGGATTGATTGGGAAAGGCTTGACCAAAGGCGGATTGTACTGCTCGAATTTTTACAGGGTTGAGCGAGGCGATGACAACGGACAAGGGGGTACTGGTTTCCATGAAATAGAATGGGATGAAAGGGTGAGATCAGCCATTGGGACATAGCGCAGGGATTGAGGCGCTGTCACGCGGAAAGTTCTTGCGAAATTTCTCTATTTTCGAGCAAATGCTCAGCAAGTATTCCTCTCCAGCCCGATTTTGCCATCTTGGATGGAACGCTTAGGTCAACCCAATTCCTTTGCCTTGATCAACTCTCTCCATTTGCTTACCCTTCTTTTCATGCGTACTATCCTCTTCCTGGCGATCCTGGCCTTGTTTGCACATCCAATTCTTGGTCAGCAGGACCAATACAGATTTGCACGGAACGTAGAGCAGATGCAAGGCGCGGGGTGGTATCGAATCCCTTTGTTGCCGGACATGTTTCCCTACCTGTCCGACGGCATGAGCGATTTGCTCCTGTTGGGCCTTGGAGAAGATACCCTTGAGACACCCTTGACGATTCATTCGCAGGGCTACAGCAAAGTCTGGGAAGGGGTAGGTGTGAAGGAGGTGAACCAGCGAAATGGCAAATACATTTTTCGCTACGATGCGGATGCCTCGCCTAATCTTCTGCGGGTGGAGTTGTCAGAGCGCAATTTCGACCTCAACTTCCAGCTGGAAGGCTCAGACTTTAGGCTCACGTGGGAACCCATCCTTTCTGATGTGCGTTTGCTGGGGATCGTGGACCCGCAGGTGAGCTTTTCAAAACGAGATATTCCTCTGCCGCCTGTGACACACAAATACCTGCGCTTGTCTTGGGAAGATCCCGATATCGAGGTCAAAAGCGTCGCACTTGGCAAGGAAACCATCACGACGGGCGAATATCAGTCGGTGCCCATTCGGGATTGGAACATGAGCACCGATACCGATCGCAGGCTCACGACCATACGGGTATTTTTGCCGAACAAAATGCCCCTCTCGCAACTGCGCTTGAACCTGGAAGATGGCCGCAGTGAATTTGTGAGGATGGTGGACATCAAATATGTGAAGCAGACGATCACTGAAAACGATGGCAGCCAAAAATACCTATGGCGTGATTGGGATCGGGTCGTGCTCCATTCCTTTGCGGATCCTGTGTTTCACTTGCCCCAGATTTTCACCGATCAATTGGAGATCACCGTGTACGACCAGGCGGAGCTTCCCTTGGGCATCCGGGGCGTCGAGGTCGCAAGCTTGGCTTATGAAATTCGGGCTATGCTTTCCGACGATCGAAGCTATGAAGTGTGGTATGGAAGCCAGGAAGCTCGCAGGGTAAGTGCGCTTCGATCACGTGCGCCCGAGCAACTTCGCACCGCTCGCCTCGGTCCTGAACGGCAATTGTCCCCTGCAAGAGACAAGGGCGAAGGGGAAGGGAATGGCATCAGGTCTTTGATGATGGAGCAGGACAACCCCGTGAACGAGTGGGGCAAATTTGCCTTGGGTTTTGTGGTCGCCGTGGTGCTGATTCTGGGGATGCGATTCATCGGAAAGCGACGAAAAGCCAAGCGATA
>DAITMB010000024.1:0-43436 GCA_036835375.1 Bacteroidota bacterium | reverse complement strand
CCTATTGGCCGACGGGCAAGAAGCTCAGCAGCTGAATGTTGGTCAAGTCTGTGTAGTCGTATTGGTAGAATCCATCCTTGCCGATCATGAGCAACACATCTCCCAGCGGAATCACGTCGAAGGCGTGAATGTCTGGAAAGTGTGCCACCAAATTGGCAGTGATTTTCGATACATCAGTCGCATCATAGACTTTGAGTCCCTCGTCGCCGTCGCAGATGAAGAGCGTCTCACCGCTGATACCCAATCCATGGGGATTAAACATTTGGTAGGTGTGGCGCAGAACTGGCGAAGTGAGCTGCTGGATGTCAATCACCAACAGATCGTTCACGGTACCGGCACACGCGTTGCCGTCACGGATGGTGACATAGGCATATTCATCGTCAGCGACGACCGGGTCGCAAGCCTGCACATGCTGAATAGATGAGAGCCAGGTTGGGTTGATCGGATCCGTGACTCCATAAATGTGCATGCCTGTCATCGACCCTAAGAAGAGCGTGTTGCCGCGTGGAAAAATGGTCTCAATGTCCCAGCCAATAGAAATTCGATTTTGCTCGACAGGATCCTGAAGCGAAGACACATTGAAAATGATCATCTCGTGGGTCGTCACCACATAGAGGTGGTCATGAAGCAAGGTAAACCGGGCCATGGATCCCCCTTGACCACTGGAAGGAGCGGATTGCATGTTGTTACCAGATCCTAAATTGGAGTTGGAAGACAATGAACTGAATTCGCGGGTTACTGCATCGTTCTGTGAAAAAGTGTTTCTCACGCTCCAAATCGGCGATACTGAGACGTTGGAGCATTCTACTTCCTCGGTGACCTCGCGCTCGATCCAATCCACGGCGATGCCAGAATCTGGATCTGCCCACAGACCATTGTGCCAGGTTCCGTAGGGAAACACGTCCAACTCCCGGCCAACTTCACGCGCTTGAGTAGGCAGCGAAATGTCGATTGCGACCAGGTCCATATAAGAATCTGCGTAAAGAATATTGCCCTTCGCAGCGATGTCGTGGTTACCAGGCACAGCGAGGAAAGCGAGGTTTTGAGGCTGCCGGGGGTCCGTGTTATCGATGATGTGGATGCCTTTGTTTACCTCCGAAATGAAGAGGTATCCGTCTTTGTAGTACATTTTGCCGGGCTGCTTCAACTCCCGCGCCGCTTCCATACCTACGGCTTGCCGCACCGAACTCAAGCTCTGGTACACGGGTGTATAGGTAAGGTATGTCATCTGTTGCTCACACTTGTCTTGGAAGCAGCCCGATAGTGCGATGCTCAGCAGTGCGAGAAGGGTCAGGAAGCTAAAGTTTCGTTTCATGACAATTTTTTATAAAAAGATTTGAACAAAAATTTGAAGAGGAAGGTGATTTTTCTGCTAAACGCAACCACTGGGAGAGGCGCTGCACCTGGAAAAGAAAAAATCATTTCAGCCATCAGTCACGCGAGCATCCCGGGTCGTCACGAGATGTCGTCCCACCTCTGCCAGGCTGGAGCAAATCACTGGAATCTCACCCAATGTGAGCGCCCATCTATCCCTGTCCATCGCCACCAATCGCCAAGGAGAAGGTTCGCCAGCGCTGGGATCTTCTCGCCATCCTGCCTTACGGATCAGTTGCCGTGCCCAGCGAAGAAGTTCTTCCGGGCCTTGGAGCTGAATGGCAGGTCCTGTTTCTTCCAGCAAATGTAGGCCGCCTTTGCGCCAATCGTAGGCTTCGCCGCCGATTCCGTAAGCACCCGCCAAACGGTCCATCAGGGCCAGATCCTCAGGACATCCTGCCGTGAATTCGCCCTCATCCGACAGAATCCAAAGCTCATCCGACGCCTGCAAAGCCAGGTCCAAGTCGTGACTGCTGAGAAGAATTCCCTTCTGGTGCGTGCGACTCAACCGATATAGCAAGCGCATGACTTGAAGGCGATGCGCAATGTCGAGGTGAGAAGTCGGTTCATCCAGCAAAATCAAGGGCGTTTCTTGGGCAAGTGCGCGGGCAATCATCACGCGCTGACGCTCTCCATCGCTGAGGCTGCCCACCCGGCGAGAAGCTAAAGCCAGTATGTCGGTAGATGTCATGGCTTCTGTCACCACGCTTCTGTCTCGGGCAGAGAGCTTGCCGCTCCAAGGCGCGTGTGGTGCCCGCCCCAACTCCACCAACTCGGCCACTTTGAGCCCCCCGATCCCATCAAATTCTGATAACACCACGGCCACATGTTGTGCTAAAAAAGAAGCAGCAAAAGGTGCCGTACCATTTCCTATGTTCAACTTTCCCGAGCGTGGTACTTGCAAGCCAGCGAGGGTCCGCAACAGGGTGGACTTGCCAGCACCATTGGGACCTAGCAAGCAAATGAGGCTACCGGAATGAATGACCAGGTCCAAAGGTCCCGCAACAACCGTTTTGCCATATCCGATGGAAAGCCTCTCTGCTGTGAGATGCTGGCGAGGTAAACGGGCAGGTGTGGCTGGCGAATCCATGATGCTGAGATGGAGAGGCTGGGAATGTTTACCCAGCGGTCAAAGGTACGCTTCGAATACAAAACGAGCATCGTACGATGGACTGAAAATCAGAATCTTGTACGACCGTCGTGACCTTAGCAGTCATGATCGTAAATAGGGAACCGCCATGGAAACAGGCATTCACCACATGCCGCGGTAGCGACCTCTTCGAAGCAAGACCGCAATGACCACAGGTGCGCCGATCATAATGGTCACCGCATTGAGCGGAATGCTGCCACTGCTTCCCGGCAGCCGAGCCACAATGTCACAAAACAGCAAAAGACCTGCGCCACAGAGGGCTGTCACCGGCACCAGCACCTGGTGAGAGGAGCTCCCGGTGAGTCCCCGTGCCAAGTGCGGCACAGCCACGCCAATGAAACCAATGGGCCCACAAAAGGCCGTGACGGCTCCTGCCATGATGCTCGTGAGGGTGATGAGCCAAATTCGGGCTCGTTGCACAGAAAGTCCCAGGCTTTTCGCATAGGTTTCGCCGAGGAGCAGAAGGTTCCACTGCTTAGCAAATAGCCCGGAAAATAGCGTCCCGACTACTACGATTCCCAACAGGGTGAATGCTTGAAATGGTGTGGTCCCGGCAAAACTGCCGAAGCTCCAGAGCAGGTATTCCCGAATTTCCTCCGGGCGACTCAAATACTGCCATACCGACACCACGGCGAGGGTGATCTGTCCCAGCATCACGCCCATAATCAACAAGACTACGGGATCTTTGATTCGCCAAGACAATAGCAGCACCATCGCGAGTACCGAAGCTGCACCCAATGAGGCCATCAACAACAGGATCCACGCAGCGCCCACCCCGAGGCTGTTCATCGCCGCGATCGTAGCGGTGCCAGCACCGCTGAGCATGAGTGCAGCTACCCCCAAGCTGGCTCCTGAAGTGACCCCCAAGATTCCAGGACCAGCCAGCGGATTGCGAAACAGGGTCTGCATGAGCAAGCCACCGATCCCCAGTCCAGCGCCTGCTCCCAGCGCGCCCAAAGACCTTGGCAACCGGAGTTCCATCACGATGGCACGCGGAACGTCCCCGCCTTTGCCTGTCAACAGCAGCCCCCATTCTGCCCAGGAAATTCCTACAGAACCCAAGACCAGCGAGCCTGCAAATAAGCATCCGAGACCGAGCAGCAGACCGATCCACATGATCGCGTTGCGTTTCATCGGCTGAGCGGAGCGTAATAAGTGAAGGTGTGCGGGCTTGAAAGAATATCATCCGATAGAACCTCATTCGAGGAAAACAAGTCAGGATGAAAAATCATCATCAGGTCCTGAAGCACCAGATCGGGGCGTACCGTGCCGGTTTCCCAATATGCATTGGCACCATCTGGCGTCGCCATGCGGTAATAATGATAGACTTGGTGGTTTTTGACGGCGGAAATTTCCCGATAAAGCGGAAGGGCACCCATTAGATCTTGCTCCGTCGTGGAGGTGCCCGGATGAATCCATACCGAAGCCTCTAGCGCCACGGGATATACTGCCTCTGGGTCCAGCGCAAGACTTCCTGTGCCCGCTTCTTGCTCCCATCCAGTTCGCGCGCCCGCATCTCGAAGAAGGGTTGCAAGGTAGCTTTCCCCTGCTGGCACCGACCAGATTCCTTGATATGGAGAGCCTGTCAACACCAGCGGCCGCTCAATGTCGGCCTTCACCAAGCCCGCCATAGCCGAGTATCGGTCGCTCAATTCATCGAACTGTTTCTCAACTTGTTCTTCGCGGCCACATATCGCTGCAATCACCTTGACCCATGCAGCTCGGGCCAGGGGGTGAGTTTCCTGCCATTCTGAAATCGGCAATATGGGAATTCCCATTTCATTCAAGCGAATCAACTCCTTGTCCTGCCCATCAGGAAATGCTGACACAAGCACCAGCTCAGGCTGAAGGGCCGCGATCCGTTCGAGGTCGAGCTGGCCGTTCAACCTCACCTCCCCAATGTCCCCTGCCTCAATCGCAGCGCGGAGCACCGGGTCATAAATGAACCGCTTATCGTCCACTGCGACGATTTTTTCACGTACATCTGCAAAAACCAGCATCCCTACCTGCGTAGCTGAGAGGGTGATCAGCCGCTGGATGGGCCAGGGGAATTGACCTCGCTGAGGAGATCTCCGAAATTCGTACCGAAGTGTATCTGGTTGAGGCATGTAAAAGCGAATCAAAGATAGATCCCAACCTTCTGGTACTGGCTCTAAATGAAACCCTCGCGCATTCGGCGTAATCCAAAAATCCGTTTCCTCGCCACCTTTTGATTGGCACCCCAGCAACCAAAGCGATCCGGCCAGCCAACACATTTGACAAAGGGTCCGAAAACGAAAACCAAATAAAAAGGCGCAGAAATTTAGGTGAAACATGAGCCAAAGGTAATGAAATCTGAGCTTGCGCTCTGTCTCGTGGTCTTTAAATGCTCACATCCAAAGGAATTCAATCGTTGAGATTCATTGCAGACCAACACACAAAATCCTCGTGCAGCAATGCCACACGAGGATTTTATTGCGCGGAGCGATTGTCCCAAAATAGGGAGAAAGCTCAGCCGAAGGATTCTAGCTTGGCCAGTTTCCAGCCTTGGCGCAGCACCAAGCTTAACCGGAAGATGACTTACAACGCACAACGCGCTTAGAACAATCGTTTGTAATACTCATCTGCCTGACGGCCAGAGTCAAACATTGGCACCACTTCTCGCATGGATTGCTTCACAATGCGGAGCCATTCGCTGGGTTTCTCATAGTAGAGCTGAATGATCTCACTGGTGAGAATTCGCATCATGTGGTGATAGTCGTGATCGTCTTGGATCTCAATGGGCTGGGTCACGTCGGCTTCAGGAATCACAAAGGCGTTGTGGCCGTGAATGGCAAATTCCGGAATCCAACCATCATTGATGGAGAAATTGACCGAGCCATTCATGGCTGCTGTCATGCCGGAAGTTCCGGAGGCTTCCCTGGGTCTGCGCGGGGTGTTGAGCCACAAGTCCGACCCTTGCTTCAAGGCTTTGGAGAGATTCATCTCGTAGCCGGTGAGAATCGTGGCTTGGTGACTGAGTCGGGTAAGCTCATAGATCCGGTTGAAGGTATCGATCGCGCCCTGGTCTTCTGGATAAGGTTTTCCGGCCCAGATAATCTGGAGGGGATATTTCCCGCGATTGAGCAGTTCGTAGAACCGCGGAAGGTTCCTGAAAATCAAATCTGCTCGCTTGTATCCCGCGAATCGCCTTGCCCAGACAATGGTCAACACCTCGGGATCGAAAATTTTCCCCGTTTGGTCCGCCACGATGTCGAAAAGGGCTGCCTTCATCTCCTTTTTGCGAGTCAAGAAGGCCGCATCGTCATCTTTATCAAGGGCGGCCTTGAGCTCCTGATCTTGCCAAAACTTTTGATTTTGGGCATTGGTGATCCCGATAATGCTAGGTGCCCCTTCTACCCAATCCCACATCTCGTTGGAGACATCGGCATGGAGCTGCGACACGCCGTTGGCGGCTTTAGAGAGGACCAGCGAGGCAGGTGTGTAGCCAAAGGTGTCGCCTTTGGTTCCGGTGATTTTACGCACAGTATCGGTGTCCACCGTACCAAAAAAGCCCATTTTGCTCAGCAGGTGAATGTTGTGTTCCTCGTTGCCTGCCTTCTCAGGCGTGTGGGTCGTGAACACGATTTTTTCCTTCACCTTTTGGAGATCTTGCGCCTGCTCGTAGAGATAGAAGGCGAGTGGAAGGGCGTGGGCCTCATTCATGTGATAGATGTCCGCTCCGCCGAGGGCTTCGACGACTTTTGCGCCACCTACACCAAGAATGATGCTCTGTGCGATGCGACCAGCTTCATTCGACTCGTAGAGTCGGTGGGTGATGGTGCAAGAGAGATAGTCATTGAGCTCCTCAATATCGGTAGTAAGAAAGTACATGGGCACTGTCCCAAATACCTCTGGCGCGAGGTAGTAGGCCTGGACTTTGACAATGTGTCCATTCACTTCCACCGGAAAGATCAGGTCGGTAGGCTCGAGGAAGGCGTAATAGCGCTCCCGAAACAGGGGCCGCATGTGGCTGTTGCTGTCGCGGACTTGGTCGTAGTAGCCAAATTTCCACAACATGCCGATCCCGATCATGTTTTGGCGAAGCTCATACGCGCTTCTCATGTGAGAGCCAGCTAAGTAGCCGAGGCCTCCAGAGTAGATTTTCAGGGCGTGATCAATGCCAAACTCCATGCTGAAGTAAGCTACTTTTTTTTCGTAGCCTTCGCCGTAGGCGTATGGGTGTTCCCAGGTGCATTTAGATTTCATTCAAGTCAAGTTATGTGAACCAGGGCTAAATTAAGGCAGGGCTTCGAGAATTCAAGTCCAGCTTCTCGGGTATTCTATCGAATGGGATTATTTATGCGATTTACTTCGTTTTTTCTCAACAAAATTCCGAGTCGGCTTCACCCCGGCAATGGGGTATTGCCAGAAGACCCCGACCCATATGTAAGAGATCGGCTCCGACGGTCGCTTCCCACAGAAGGCATCGCACTGTACGCCTTTGGTACAGCCTTTCAGGCAGCACAAGCCTCGATATTAGTGACCCAGCAAACAATGCAACTCATGTAATATTTTATTCATAAATTGTCCATGATTAAAATAATACTTCAATCGTTATGAATACTTGGACCGACTTTCAAAACCAAATACCCAAACTCTTAGAGATTGAGGCTACTTTTCAGGGATTTGCCCATACTGAATCATTGCAGAACTTGCTCGACGAGACACTGCCTGGTATCCAAGGGTTCGATGAAACGATGGAAAGAGAAATGCATCTTCGGCTGATCGTAATGGTGGAAAGCCTGCCTTCTCCACTTTACTTTTGGCACTTCCCTTTTTATCCTGGCGATTTTCCTTTGCTGATCCAAGCGATGAAGGCGGCAGGGGTGAGGATTCCGATGGAGATGGGCGCTGATGTCCGTGATCGTTTTCGGAATTTTTTAAAAACAGTTCCTTCGAAAGCGATCAGTCACATGGCAGATAACTTTCAGCAGCCTTTGCACCAGCAGCAAGCGCGACGCATGGCCAGCCTCCTGGCTGCGCGTAGAGTTGAGATGGTGAATTTGGTATCGGCCAATTGAGGTAAGCGAAAAGGTACCCATTGTGAGACAGAGCGCGTGACTGATGATAAATCACCATGCTCTCCAGCAGCGCAAAAAAATAGCAGGGAGATCTATCCGTTAGATCAATCTCCCTGCTTGCAAGCCAGTCATTTCACAGACTTTGCCTTGTCACGAAACGTCCCAACGATCAACTCTCCTGATCGACATTACTTGACGAGACGGAAAGTAATCGGGATGGTATGATAAACAGAGACATCTCGTCCGCTCTGTTTCCCAGGATTCCAGCGGGGCATCATGCCCACAAGACGGAGTGCTTCCTCGTCACAACCAGATCCGATTCCTCTGATGACCCTGGGATTGGAGATGCTACCGTTGGCATTAACGACGAACTGGACATACACGACGCCTTCGACGTTTCCGTTTTGAGCGGCACGGGGGTAGCGGTAATTACTTCGTACAAAGTTCCCAAGAGCAACCATACCACCGGGGAAACTTGGCTCAACCTCCGATGCGATCAGGGGGTCCATGTCCGAGCTAGCTGTCGGAGCATCGGCGGGGAGTTCAGGAGCAACTTCTCGTGCAATGGGGGTAGAAATGATTCGGGGGGCAGAAGTATTCACGCCTCGCATGGCAATCAGACCAGCAGATTCAGACTCGGCAGTGTTGCCTGACGCAGCTGGTGTTTCCTCGGCTACCTCTTCAGGAACTGGCGCGGCAGCAGGTTGCTCGACGATGGGAAGATTATCTGTGCTGCGAGAAATCGAGAGCGACTTGTTGTAGATGCTGCTGGAACCCTGGGCGTTGGTGGCGATCAGGCGCAAGCGAAACTGACCCGTGGTGCGATAAACGTAGGAAAAACTGCGCTCTACTTCTTTGCGGTACCCGTTGCCAAAGTCGAGCATGTAGGTCATGTTTTCGTCGTAGTTCTCAATGGTGAAGTTGAGTGTACTTCCCACTTCTCTCGGGCCGGCAATGTCCACAGCAAAAGTTGGCGGCACATCAAGAGATTCGCCCGAATTTTCTTCCTCACCGGGAGACATAGATTCTAGTTGGTCCAGAAGTCCACGGAGGCTGAGGTAGTCTTCTGGCGAGTAGATCGTATCAAATCCGATGGCTGGGTGAGCAACCACGATCTGGTCATTTCGCTCGTCGAAGAGGTTCTGGACCATGGAGTAGGTCAATCGGCTGGCTTCATACTGCCTGAGGGGTCCAGATTGATCTGGCTGAACGAAATACCAAGTCGCGCCAGCACCTAGCAGGAGAATCGCTCCTGCAGCAGCAATTTGATATCGGCGTCTTTTTTTGCGTTCACGAGATTCAATCTGAGCAAGGTACTGGTCAAAACGGGGAGTAGTTTCGTTAGCTGTCATGGAAAATCGAAGTGCTAGGTGGAATGAGGTGATGACGAAATGGTGATCCGAAGCTGGTGGAAGCGCCTACATAAAAAATATTAAGGCAAGAAGAACGAATGCCCGAAAACGAAAAATTGAATAGTCGTTCAATTAAAAACTTCCCATCGTACTATTCGATTTCTGTACTAATGTACAGGCTGACTCCCAGCCATAGGCCAGAAGAAATGCGAACGGAATGGATCTTCGCGCTAATGGTATTTTTATGAGGTGGAGCGGCGCTTCGTGTATTTCTCTGCTGGGAAATTTTTTCGGGAATGGTATGATTATCGAATGACAAGTTATCTGAAATTCTATCTGCCTGTGAATTGGGGTTTTCTCTTATCCGAAAACGCATTGACGCCTTCTTGGTAGTCAGTAGTATTTCCGGCGATTTCCTGGCAGTACTTTTCCATCAGCAGCATCTCTTCCAATGACGACTCAAAGGAGCGATTGAGCATCCGCTTGATGAGCCCTAATGCCTTTGGGGCCTTTTCGGCATATTGCGCTGCAAGTGTCTGGACCCGCGCTGGCAGGGACTCTTCCGTGGCCACCACTTCATTGATCAACCCTGCTGCGAGCGCATCGCCGGCGAGGATTGCCTCGCCTAGGGCGGCCAGCTCAAATGCCTTCCGATGACCAGCCAGTCTTGGCAAAAACCAGGAAGATCCGCTATCAAGCGCCAGACCAATGTTGGCAAATGCCCATAGCAACTTTGCATTTGGCTGCGCCACCACATGGTCGCAGGCCAAGGCCAGACTCGCACCCGCTCCTGCTGCCACGCCATTGAGTTGACACAGAAAGACTTTCTCGGTCTCACGAATCATCCGAATCATCGGGTTATAGCGCCGCTCTACCGATTCCCCCAAAGACCTCGACTTTCCCTGCACTTCCTTCAGGTCCTGCCCCGAACAGAAAGCTTTGCCAGCGCCCGTGATCACCACCACCCGAATCTCAGATTCCTTGCGGCAGCGCTTCAGAGCGTCCAAAAATTCCCGACTCATCACCTCGTTAAAGGCATTGTATCGGTCAGGCCGATTCAGGGTGAGGGTCACTGTGTGTTGATTCTGGTCAAACAGCAAAGTTTCGTACATCGCAATTGGGGTAAATAATGAGCTAAATTAACGAAAGGAAGCAATGGAAAATGCCATCAACGAGCTCCAAAAGAGACCAGAAAAATCATGTTCCCAATATTACTCCTGCTTTATTTTGCCTCATTTACATGGCGAAATAAAGCTTGAAACTCCTCTCTTTGATTATCTAACACACGCTTTACAACAGCAAACAACGATGTCACGCGCGCAGGAATGAGTTCACTTTCTGCTCAAAACAAGGGATTCTAACGGAGCCATGGTGAGGATTTCGCCCAAGTCTCGCCCTTGCAGCCCCTGAAGTACGTTTTCCCAACTGCTATTGGCAAGCTCAGGTGGCAAAGCAAAGCTGGTAGCGGCGTTACGCACATTGACCAGCACCAAGACTTCTTCCGCCCCACTGGTCCTGACGAAGGCAACCACATCTTGTGAACTATGATCCGCGATTGTGCCAGCTCGAAGGGCTTCGCTTTGACGGCGAAATCGTAAAAAAGTCTGGTATCTGTTCACGAGTTCGGGTCGAGAGGCCCAATTGATCACCACAGAATGCCCTTCAAAAAAAGGAAGTTGCCGGGTTTCCCCGACTTCCTGGCCATTGTAAACGAGGGGCACGCCGCCCATACAACTGACCAGCAGAAAGGCACCAAAAGTGCCATTGTCATTCACAAAGTAATGTTGTGGGACATTATCCCACGCATTCTCGTCATGATTGGTGATCCATCGCACAACGTGTTTGCCGGGAGCCAGACCTGTGTAATCACTCAGGTGCGTGGGGTAAACCTCCCGAGCCGATCGCCCCGCGCGATAGACTTCCTTGATTTTGCCGTAAAACGACCAGCCAAACATCATGTCAAATCCAACAGACAATAAGCTTTTGTCCCCAGATTCAGCGAACATGATGATGTCGCGATTGGGGATGCTTCTCAGGGTATCAATGGCAGTTTTCCAGAAATTTCCTGGTGCCCCTTCCGCAAAATCGCAGCGATAACCATCCACATTGGCCTCCAGCACCCAGTATTTCATCGCCTGGATCATTTTTGCCTGCATGGCGAGATTGTTGTAATTCAGCTCGGCGACATCCTGCCAATTGGTGCCGGGAGGATGAATGATGTTGCCATTGGCATCTTGCGCATACCAATCCCTGAAATTGATCCAATCGTGATCCCATGCAGTATGATTTGCTACCCAATCGAGGATCACTGCCATGCCCTTTTCGTGAGCTGCCGACACGAGCTCGCGCAAATCTGGCAACGTGCCATAATCTTCATGGATGGACAGATAATCCTTGATTGCATAGGGCGATCCCACACTATTGATCGACGCCGTAGGATAAATCGGCATGAGCCATATCACGTTGATGCCGAGATTCGCCAGAGAATCAAGCCGCAACGTGATGCCACGTAAATTTTGCGTAGCACTGAACACCCTCGGATTGACCTCATACATCACAATATCTTCTGTAGCAGGCACTTGAGAGAATGGGATACCATATTGCTGAGGGGAGGAATCAGGGGGCCTCGGCGTCAAGACCACCGGAGGCGTTCGATCACACCCGAAAACAAGTGCGATGATGAACATATAGCAAAGGAAGGAAGTGGGCAATTTTTGAAAAAATGAGTATGCTTTCATCAATAGGTGGGTGAGGCAGATAGGAAAGTGCGAAGGAACTTGCTACGACATCATGAACAAGGAAAAAGCAGCCGAAAGGGCCAAAAATAGAGGTTCCCAATGAGTGATCTAGTCAGCGCGCCCACGCTAACCAGGCCGCTTTTACCAGCGAATGAGTGCTGCACCCCAGGTAAATCCACTACCGAAGGCGGCGAGACACACCAAATCACCCGGAGACACTTTGCCGAGTTCGTAGGCTTCGTTGAGGGCGATGGGAATAGATGCCGCCGTGGTATTGCCGTATTTCATAATGTTGTTGTGGACCTTTTCCTCAGGCAATTGGAGGATTTGTCTCACCGCCTCGGCGATCCGCAGGTTGGCTTGATGCGGTACAAACAGGTCAATGTCGGAAGGCTGCAACCCCTGATCGTGTAGGGCTTCGAGGATGACTTCAGGAAATTTCTCGACGGCGAATTTGAAGACATAGCGCCCATTCATGACGGGAAAGACACTTCCGTCATCAATCATTTCATGAGTCAAATGCCGGGGAGCAGAGCCCGAGGGTGTCAAAACGGCAAGCTTTTCGGCATGTTCGCCATCTGCGTGAATCTTAGTGGTGAGAATGCCGCGGTCGGTCCCCTCGTAGGCTTGGAGAAGGACGGCCCCTGCCCCATCGCCAAACAGCACCGTCACATCACGACCGGCATCAGAAAAGTCCAGCCCGGAAGAATGAATTTCTGATCCTACAACGAGGATATTCTTGAAAGTTCCTGTTCGGATGAATTGATCGGCGATCGAAAGGCCATAGATGAAGCCGGAGCACTGGGTGCGAATGTCGAGGGCCGGAATGCTACGCTTGTTCATGCCCATTTCTCGCTGGAGCAGAACACCAGAACCGGGAAACATATAGTCCGGGTTGAGTGTGGCAAAAATGATAAAATCGACTTCGTCCGCAGGAACACCTGCTCGCTGGAGGGCCATGTCGGCAGCGCGGGCACCCATGTTGGCGACGGTGTCTTTACCGGGAGTGAAGTATCGACGCTGTTCGATCCCAGAGCGTTCGCGGATCCACTGATCGGAGGTATCCATTCGAAGGGCGAGATCGTCGTTGGTCACGACATTGTCTGGGACATAGTAGCCGATACCGGCCAGAATTGCATTGGGCATGAGGGTGGGGCTAAGGCGAGAAGAGGCGAGTGAAAAAAGGTAAAAATAGGCTCAATGCATGAGATCAAGCTTGTTACCACCGATTGCTTGGGGGTAAGCATTGATGCCCGGTGTGGAGTAAAAAGCGGGGAGAAAGCCGCTGGGTGGATCATTGACAAGAAGTGAAGATACAAGGAATTGGGAATTGCCGCATGATTTTCATTGGGAGAATTCCTCTGAAAGCTATTTACCGGGTCTTTAGGCTTCATTTTGCTTGCTAAACTTCTGCTCTCCCCGGAAAGTTCTGGCATCCTATTCGTCCGGCTATCTCCCTCATGACAGGAGGCGTTTTTGGCAAAAATCTCTCCAAGAATTTGTCAAGAACAACCCACTGTTGCGGCAGCCTTCCAGCTTCACTCTGACTTCCAGTAAGCGCCGCATTGCACTACATTACCAACACTAAGTGGAGGGCAAAGCTCCCATGGTCAGCCTTGCGTGAGGGTTATATTTGGTGTTGGCACATCATTCAAAATCGGAAGTTATTCCTTATTTTTGTAGTGCCATTTACACAGATCCCATCATAGAAGCTGGAATCAATCAGGCTCAAAGTTCATGGAAGGGAAGCAAGAAGGAAGGTCGAAGGAGATGATTTGGGGTTCGCAGATCGGGCAAGACATAGAATCAGCGGCATTGGCACTTGCCAAAGGCCGATTGGTAGCAGTGCCGACAGAGACGGTCTATGGATTGGCAGCAAATGCCTATGATCCTGATGCGGTCATTAAAATTTTCGAGGCAAAAAACCGGCCGCAGTTCAATCCTTTGATTGTCCATTGTGACTCCGTTGCGAAGATGAAGGACTTTTTGTCCTACTTCCCCGATTGGGCCCAAAAGCTAGAAAATGCATTTTGGCCAGGTCCGCTCACGCTGTTGCTCCCTCGAAATGAGGTCATCCCCGATCTGGTGACGGCTGGCTTGCCACGAGTAGCCGTTCGCATTCCGCGTCATGAATTGACATTGAAGCTGTTGCGAAATCTCGACTTTCCCCTCGCGGCTCCCAGCGCCAATCCATTTGGCTACATCAGCCCTACGACGGCTGCCCATGTGTTTGAGCAACTTGGCGATCTTGTGGACTACATTTTGGACGGTGGTCCCTCCCAGATCGGCATTGAATCCACGATCCTCGGCATGGGTCTAGAAGGCCAGGCGGAGGTATATCGACTTGGTGGGCTGAGCATAGAAGCAATCGAGGCGGTGATTGGGCCAGTTTCCATTAAAAATAGCCCGATTGAGGCCTCACACCCCGAGAGTTCCGGTATGCTGAAAAGTCATTATGCACCCAAGACCCGACTCATCGCGGGAAATATTGACGTGCTGCTGGCCGAATATGCCCACCTTAGCCCCTTGCTCCTTCCTTTCAAGCGAATGCACCCAGGCTATCCGCCAGAACTTCAGTTGGTCCTCTCTCCCACCGGAGACGTTAAGGAAGCTGCCCATCGATTGTTTTCCGCACTGCGCGAATTAGATACACGGGGAGCCGAGCTGATTCTCGCCGAACCTGTTCCGGATCAGGGCCTGGGAAGAGCCATCAACGACCGCTTGAAAAGGGCTGGTGGCTGATGTTGCGGTTATTTTTAGTTGAATAATGTGAAAAATCGAGGGCGATGTTTAATCACCAGCGAATCTGTGCGGGGGAAGCTGCCACGCGAATACCACCAAAACACGACAACGACTGAACCGCCGGAAGTCCCTCCATGCGTTCGCGCCGATATCTGCCCTCGGCTTCCAGATACACGTCCGAGGAGCCGAGCTGCCAACTCAGCCTGCCCCATAATTGCTGCACCTGCCAAGAAGCCCCCTGCCCTACAAGGTGCCCATATTCGAATGGCCGGAGGTCGTAAGTCATGCGAGGATCCCACCCATAGTTTTTTCCTTCGATGCTACGCCCTTGCTGGAGGAGGCTCCCCATCAGCTGAAGGTTCCAGGCGGGAAAAGGGTGGTAACGAAGCTGTGCATGAACATCCTGAAGATTGGCGCCTGCCGCATGGCCCAACGAAGCGTCGTAATGCGAATAGTTGGACACAACACTGAAATGCTGGTACACATAAGGCCGCACCCGATTGTATTCTATCTGCAAATCAAGGGTGGGAATGGTGAACATATTCATGTATTTGAAACCCAGCTGAACAGCCCATTGATTCCCCCAATATCCACGTCCCTGCACGCGATTCCCAAAATTCAGGTCATCAATTGCTACTTGACCATACCACTGCGTGCTGCGCCAGAGATTGGCCCGAACGCTTGCCCCGACCATCGCATTGTCGGGACTTCCGACCAACTGCTCCACCGATCGATAAAATATCACCGGGTTGAAGTATTGTAGCTCAAGCCCGCGGCGGCCATAGGGCTGAACAGGACTGTACATCAGCGATTCAAAAATCCCGATGGAAACCTGCCGAATCGGTCGATAATACAGCGCGTGAAAAGTGCCATACTTGCGGGGAAAGTCTCCGGCCTGATCACTTTTCCCGGGAAAATAATCGATGAACTGGGCGATATGGGTCACATATTCCAGTTTCCAGATGCTTGCATGGAGCTGAAGGAGGAGGGCGTCCGAGGCATGGTCAGACAACCATAGGCTTTGCCATCCATTGCCCCAGTGCGCGCGGTCCTTTCCGAATTTCACTCGCAACCAAGGCGCCGCCTGCGCCGTGAGATAGGCACGCGACCGAAAGAAATTTACCCGATTGACCGATCCGACGGGCTTTACAAACTCTTCGCCCGGCAGGCTCCTTCGCGCACGAAATCCTCGATACTGAAACTCTGGTAGTCCCGCCAGGTAGTCCCCGGCCTCGGTATGAAACCCTATTTTTTCACCCACCGATCCACGAATGACGATGCCTCGCAAGTTGTTGAACAAAGGCAAGAGCGACTCTGCCGCCAATGGATCGTTGTTGCGATCTACGCCACCGCTCATATGGAGCACTGGATTGACATACATCCGAAATCCCGGCTGGCGAATGTGATAAAAATCTCGACGATTTGTGCCGACAAACCCCCACAGCCCGCGCCCGGCTAGCGAATCAGCCAGGTCGTCATCCACCTGAAGCAACATTCTGCGTTGCCATCGCTGCTCCGCCGCTGACAACTGTGTATCATCGACGGCTTTCACCCAAGAGGCCACTCTTTCACGTCCATAGGGCTTGAGCTCGGTCGGAATTCCCTGCTCCACATAGCCCAGAATGTCAATCCGATCCACGTAGTGATACACGTCGTGGCCCAAAATCCAATCTCCATTCTGCGCTGGTGTCGCCAGCCAGAAAAAAAGGAGCCCGGAGAAGAATCCAAGATGAGAAGCCGCACGCTTCGACAGATAAATCATGGAAAAAGTCATGGAGGAAAATGCTAGAGAAAAATTCCTGAAGAAAAATTCGCGGAGGAAAGATAAGCCCTGCATTGCTAATTTGCCTGCCTATGTCCGAAAGCTCGCAAAATCGAATCATTCTAGCTGTCATCAACGATCTCTCCGGAGACCAGCGCCTTCATCGGATCTGTAGCACGCTTGCTTCAGCAGGATATTTGGTCACGCTGGTAGGACGACAATTGCCCGAAAGCAAGCCCTTGAGCGCAAGGTCGTACCACACCCATCGGCTCCGGCTTCCCCTCCATCGCGGCAAAGCATTTTACCTGCTGTTTCAAGTCCGGCTGCTGGCATGGCTTCTGGTCCAGCGCGTGGATCTCATCACTGCCAACGACCTCGACACCCTGTTGCCCTGCTATGTAGCTGCCCGAATAAAGGGCTGTGGCCTGCTGTATGACTCACACGAGTATTTTACTGAAGTACCCGAGCTAATCGGGCGACCGCGCACCCGCAGCGTATGGCAAGCGCTTGAGCGCTGGTTGCTCCCGCGGCTCACCCAAGCGTACACCGTCAATCAATCCCTCGCAGATATCTACCATCAATTGTATCAGATTCCTTTTGAAGTGATTCGAAATGTGCCCTTTGCGAGGCAAATTGTCCCACGTGAGCGGCCGAGCAAGGTCGTGATTTACCAAGGCGCACTGAATGTAGGCCGTGGCATAGAGCTTATGTTAGAGACCATGCGCCTTTTGCCTGGGTATGAACTGTGGATAGTTGGAAGAGGCGACATCACGGCAGCCTTGCAACAACAAGCCGCCGAAATGCCAGAGGCCAAGGTCAAATTTTGGGGATTCCATCCGTTCGAAGAAGTCGCCGCCATCACTGCCCAAGCCTCCCTTGGACTCAGCTTAGAGGAAGACCTTGGTGCGAATTACCACTACGCCTCCCCCAATAAAGTGTATGACTACCTTCAGGCAAGAATCCCGGTGATCGTCTCGGATTTGCCAGAAATGGCCCGCGTAGTCAACGATTATGGATGTGGAGGGATCCTTCCGGCAACGAGCCGAAATCCCGCAGCACTCGCCCATCTGATTCGTTCCATCCTAGAGAGTCCCGAGGCTTATCAGCAGCATGTCGCTGCCGCTGACAAAGCTGCTCGCGCCCTCACGTGGGAACAGGAAGCCCCGCGCCTGCTCAGATTGTATGAACACAGAATTCGTGGCGGCAGTAAAACCTAAGGGTTGTAGTGCTACTTATGATCGAGTGGGAATAGGAATAAAATAGCCTGCGGTGGCGATTGGATTTTTCCGGTTCTTTTATCAGTTGATAAGAAACTGTTCTATGTTGGTGCAAGTCGGTGTCTCAGAATAATTGTCTGAAATAGTCCCAGATATATTTGTTGATCATTTGCGAAATGCTTATATTTCAATCCGTTCATTCTAAATGATGGGTATTCGGCAAGATTTTTTCCTCACTTGCCCAGAGTTTCACCGCTGACCTTTTATCCTCGCGTGACTGATCGGCACAAGCTGATGAGGAGAAATTGAGGAGAAATCGAAGCCATGCTTCCCATTGGCGATTCTCGATTGCTCCCGCTCTTTCACTTAAGCTACACGCATATACATTGCCTTGACTACCTTACTCTTTCGTTCTGGCGAGGCAAATAAATCAATGGAATATTGCGTGGGCAAGTTCGTTGTCCAGTCTCCTGTCAATCGCCATCCTCTGAATTCATCCGTTCTAACACCCCCTGGCACATATCGGTCTTTCCCCTTATCAGCACACTCACATCGCTCTGAACTTTTTCATCTATCCTTGCTATGAACACCTTCGCATGGTCATCTCCCCGATTATTTGTCGCTGCTTTAGTCTTATTGCTCATTGCAGCGCCTTGCGTCGCAGGTCCAATGGGGGCCCCTTCTGACACAAAGATCCACGATGAACTGGCCGTGGCAGCCTATGCGCAATCCGCGCCTTCGACTGAAAATGCCCTTGAAGTGGTGCCTACTTACATGGGGCAGGAAAGCACCCGACCTTGGGCAGGCTTGCTTATGATTCCCAGTATTGCCTTGGTCCTGTTATTTCCCGTCATTGCTAGTCGCCTCTTTCCGCAATGGGCCGCCTCTTGGGTTCCTCAGGTATCTCGCGCACAACCTTGAGCCAATCTTGGCGCCTGCGTATATTCAGCCTCAAAATAAGGCATGAGTCACCTTTGGCCTGATCAGGTTCGCCTCGCCAGCGATCGCATTCGCTCCTATATTCGCCGCACGCCTTTAGAATTTGATCCCTTCCTCTCGCAGGAAAGTGGGGCTGAGGTGTATCTCAAGCTGGAGATGCTCCAGCTCACAGGATCCTTCAAGCTGCGAGGCGCGGCCAACAAGCTCTTACAACTTTCTGACGAAGTGCGGCGACGTGGCGTCCTCACTGCCTCCACTGGCAACCACGCAGCAGCGGTGCTCCACATGTCACGCCAGCTGGATGTGCCCCTTCACATCTACCTCCCTGATACGGCTTCGCCGATCAAAGTCAGTCGCCTCCAACGGCTTGGGGCCCTGCTCACTCAGGTGAGTGGTGACAGCCTCGCGGCTGAGCAGGCCGCACGACGCCACGCCGAGCAAGGGGGTATTCCTTTTATTTCTCCATACAATGATCCCGAAGTCATCGCCGGGCAGGGAAGCATGACCATGGAGATCCTCGAAGATTTACCTGAAGTCCAAGCTCTTTTTGTGCCAGTAGGTGGTGGAGGCCTGATCTCCGGTGCCGGCGCAGCCCTACAAACCCGGGACCAGTCCACCAGACTGATCGGCTGTCAGCCCGCCCATGACGATGTCATGAGGGCCAGTGTGGAAGCGGGAAAAATCATCGAGATTTCTGCCTTCCCTACTTTGTCCGACGGCACGGCTGGCGGCTTGGAGCCAGGATCCATCACATTTCCCCTTTGCCAAGCCTGGGTAGATGAATTTGTGACGGTCACTGAGGCAGAGATTGCTACAGCAATCCAGTATTGTATCACAGAACACCGATTGGTAGTGGAAGGAGCAGCGGCGCTCAGCCTTGCAGCTTGGAAAAAAGTTGCTCATCGATTTCGTGGCCAGTGTGTGGTTCTGGTACTCTGTGGCAGAAACATCAGCCTCTCTTCACTCCGGCAGCTGTGGCGAGACGAAGCATCCGCTCTGTAAAGAAAATGAGCGCAAGACGATTCATGAATAAAATTGAGAAATTGAATGAGACGGCTTCTCCGGCGGATTGATTGTTTTTTGTATGGGTCAGTGCGTCTATTTGGTCTATTATGAGTTATGAGTCCTTTGCTTTTCAATTACTTAAACGACTTCAGAAGTATTTATTTGGCAAATAAATAACCAAACCAGAAACCCAGGTCCCTCTTTCAAACAGGCTTCTTCCAAGACTAAGGCTTCTCGAATAAAAAACCCTAAAAAATGATGTTGAGACACGTTTTGTGCAGAAATGCGATTACCTTGAAAACCTTACGGGATTCAGCTCCGTTGAATGGAGCTGTTTCTATTCACTAAAAAGGGATCAAAGTCATGGAAGAACCTCAAAGCCATAAGGCAGGCATATTTGTGAATGTGATCTTTCTAGTGCTCGCTTCATCGATTTTTTACGGGATGATGTACTTCGGGAAGTACGCTGACGAACAAATCATCGGGAAGTGGAAGGAAAAGTCATGGAATTACGAAAAGGTAGATATATTTGAAGACAGTGACCGCATCAAAGATATTGAGCGGGAGCTTAAGCAAGAAGTATCCCAAGACTTGATCGTGCACCAAGGGGAAATTTGGGAATTTCTGCCCGGAAACAAGCTTAAGATTTATATGGAAGAAGGCGAACCTTTGACGGTGGACTTTAAATTCAAGGGCCGTGGCCAAATATTGAAGATCATACACGATGGAGAAATCCTCGAACATTATACGATCCAAAAAATCTCTCCAGACGAATTAATCCTCAACTTCTATGTCGAAACCCAAGCCAGGGGAATCGTTAAACTCACCTTCGAAAGGGCCTGATACATGCTGAGGAAATACAGCAATTCTCGCTCGCTGAGGGATAACTTACAATTAGCCGCTCTCACCGCTTTTTCTGCAGGGATGGTCAACGTGACATCTCTGATTATCTTTTTCGCCTTTACTTCCAATGTTACGGGTCATTACGCGATTTTAGCCGAAGAATTGTCGAAGGGTAATTGGTATCAGGCGATGGTCGTGTTTGGTTGGTTGTTTTTCTTTTTTTACGGAAATTTTGTTGCCAATTTCTGTGTCATCAGCATTCAAAAAAGTCGATACATTGCCCACGCCGTTCCCCTTGTGCTTGAAATCATGTGCTTGTTAGCGGTAGGCGTGTATGGGGAATATTATTATGTAGAAAGTCTCCTCGAAACTGAGATTCTGATTGGGGTCATGCTCTTTGCGATGGGGCTTCAAAATGGGCTCACAGCGAGTATTTCCAACTTTAGTGTCAAGACAACTCACCTCACTGGACTGACGACGGACTTGGGCATTTTAGCCTCCATGTTCACCAAAAAGCGATATTTCAAGAAAAAAGAGCTTCGAGACAAAGCCAAGGTCTTGATTCTGATCGCCGCTTCCTACCTCTCAGGCGGGATTATAGCAGGGGTGATTTATCTACACATTCAGTTCAAGGTATTTTTTGTAGTGAGTTTGTTTCTCGTCCTGATCATCGCCTATGACTTCAGCAAACTCAAGCTACTTCAATTAAGAAAAGTCATGAGAGGGCGAAAATATGTAGAACCCCAGCCATAGGCTAGGCATTTAACTGTTTTTGACTCCCTTATCTTCACGAAATTAAAAGAAGAATGCTGGTCCTAGACATACATATCGTCTGGATCAACCCCGGCAAGTTCAACCCAAAAATCAGCGATTTCCGTGGCGCAACGGCCTAGAAATTCTTTGCCTTTGTCCGCCGTGGCCTGAGATGGATTACCTACTCCAGTATCTGCGCTGACTCGGGTCCATTGACGCTGGGCACTCACCCATCCATCGCGAAGTGCTTTGACACGCCATTGTTTCACAGCGCCGTCGCCAGCGGTGTCGAGCGGCATCACCCATTCCGGGACAATGTGCATCATGGCACTGGTCTCCATTTCACCCGCATGGTCTCCGGGATCCTGAAAGTAGTCTTGCCATTTGCCCGCTGCATCAAACCAGTTCATGGCGCAACAAAACAGCTCCGGCAGATGATAAGAAAGATCGCGTACCATGAGCTTGAAGTGATTGCCGCCGTGCCCATTCAAGATAACCAGTTTCCGAATTCCTGCCCGAAGTACAGAATCGGCAAGGTCGCGCAGCACCAACATCTGCGTTTGAGGATTCATGTTGAGGCAAAGGGGAATGTCTAACTGGCCTGTGTTGATCCCAAACGGGACATTGGGGAGCACGATGACCTTTGCGTCCCGCTCCCAGGCCAAGCGGGCTGCTTCTTCCACGATGTATTCATTCTGAATGTTGTCTGTGGCGTAGGGCAGGTGATAATTATGCGCTTCTGTCGCGCCCCAAGGCAGAATCGCCAGCTCATAGCGGGTTTCGCTGACGACTTTCCAATTGGTCTGAGCAAGAAGATAGGGTTTCGGAGCCATAGCAGATCATTGGGATGGGATGGGCGATAAACAAAACATTGAGCCTCCTTCACTGAAAATGCCCTTAAGGATATTCATTTTCTAAGAAATCCGCATCCTCCTCTTTAGTTTTCAGAAAGCTCCTTGAGTCGCTGCTTCTCCTTGGGGCTAAGTCGGTCATAACCCTTGTCGAGAAGGAAATTGACTTCTTCCTCCCGGGTGCGAAAAATCTTAGGCGACTGCTTCATGCTGACTTTTTTCGGCAAATCCCTGAATTCCTCGCGAAAACTCCCACGAATCATCAGCCAATGTGGGTGCCGAACCGTGACGTAGAAAAACGCTGCGGTTGGAACGACGATAGCGGCGGTAATCCAAGCTTGGTCTATCAAGAGGCGAGGCTCAAAAAGCAGCGTGATGAGCAGGCCTACCAAAGCACCTCCAAGGTGAGCCTCATGGCCGATGTTGTCGCGCTGGGTACGAATGCCGTACAGAGAAAACAAGACATAGAGCAGGGCAAAAAGCCATGACCAGATCGGCAAGACGAAGAACAGGAGAATCGTGGACCAAGGGTCGAAGATGGCATAGGAAAACAACAGGCCCGAAATGGCTCCAGAGGCACCCAAAGCACGGTAGCTGCCTTGATTCTTGCGAATCCACAAAGTGAGAAGATTGCCGCCGAGGAGGCTTCCAGCATACAGAATCACGAAGAACACAGTCGGAAATCTGGCAAAAAAACCGCTGAACGCATAGAGCACATACATGTTGAACAGCAGGTGCATCCAGTTGGCATGGAGAAAGCCGGAGGTAAGCAAACGATCGCGCTGCCGCAGTAGCAAGATCCCATCTATGGAGAACAAGTACCTCTCCTGGAGAGAAGGTTTGTTGAATCCTTGATATGAGAAGATCACGTTGGCGGCGATCAACACGAAGGAAATGACTTCTACGGGAGTGTTCATGGGGTCAAAGGAAATGAGGCCAAAAGCTGGAAAGAGCCAG
Organism: Bacteroidota bacterium; assembly: GCA_036835375.1. Classification (GTDB taxonomy): domain Bacteria; phylum Bacteroidota; class Bacteroidia; order J057; family J057; genus JANQTF01. The sequence continues at coordinate 20,711 of DAITMB010000024.1, read as the reverse complement.
CTTACCGCCGGAAAGTACGGGAGAGGAGATTGGGAGTTTAAGAACTTGTGGCTTACTTACAGAGGCAAATGATGGCTTAAAAGACAAGTTCAGCTAATGCCTCTCAACCTCTCGCATGCTTTTCGATGCATAAGCAAGCGATTCGACAAGACGAATGTGTGTTTTGCCATCACCTCCAAGTGATCAACCATTTGATAAAGATACGCTCTTATGAACAATCCATCGCCAGCTTTTCCTCCTCGGGTCACCACTTCCCGGGTCATTATTCGCTTTCAAGACTGCGATCCGTTGCAGCATCTCAACAACTCAAAATATTTCGACTACTTTTTCAACTCCCGATCCGATCAAGTCACACAGCTCTATGGCTACAATGTAGCCGATATTTTCTTGCGGCTACACAGCGGCTGGGTGGCCTACAACCACAACATTTCCTACATCCGGCCTGCTTTGCCTGGAGAATGGGTCCGAATCTTCACCCGTCTGCTCGCTTTTAACGAGGACACACAGTATGTAGAATACTACATGACCGACGATGAGCAGACACACATCAAATGTCTGCTGTGGTCCACGATGGTATATGTGGATGTGAGGAGCGGAAAACGCATTCATCATCAACCTGAGGTCATTGAAGCCCTTCAGTCGATGGTAGATGCGGATCATCCCTATGATCCAAAGCATTTTTCCACTCCGTCGATATATCATCGACTGAAAGAATTGAAGAGCGAAATACTTACGACGCGCTGAATGGAACTTTTTTGTTCCAGCTACTTCCCGTTTCGACCAATTTTCTACATTGAATATCCATTCAAAAAACTAATTTTCATACCGCCCCAGTATTCATAATATGCTGATAACCAAGTGAATTAAACACCACCTGTCGCCTTAATCTCTTGAACGGAGAGCATCGACACATCTTCACTTACAATATTCCAATCGCTGTAAGATCCATCTCGTGACAGGTCGAGTACCTATCTCTACACCTTTCATATTTGAACCAGTTCATCTACACTCACTTTTCCCACTAGCGATGAAGGTTCAAATTCTGGAATCCCATATCAAATCCTGCCGACCTGACGGGCGATATACCCCGGTCGAAATTGCTCTGATTGCCACAGATTGTTTTGAAGAAGTGCGCTTGCGCCAACGGGGTGAGCAGCGCTACGTCGCCACGGTGGATGGAATCAAAGTTCCCATTCCAAGTCGGGTGTGTCGCGCCATTGTAGATTTTAAGGATGGCAGAGGCATGGAGCCTCAGACATTTGAATTTCCGATTGAGCGGGAGATGGCCAAAATCGAAGACTCCATTTTCCTTGAAGCCATTGAACCCTTCGACCTCGGCAACGACTGGTTTTGATCGACCGATACATTGGTGTCGCAGTATGCTGGCTGCCGGGAGCTGAAGCGCATTGATTATTAAAAAAAAGCGACTAAGGTTGGAAACCAGGAACCCGCACGCATATCCGTCAACAGTGAATCTTGATCGCCGTTATGTGAAAGGGACACAAACGATCATGCAGGGAATCCTCTCCCATAGAAGGATCCCCTGCATGACCTTCTCTCCTACTGCACTGATGTGGTAAGTGCTTTGGCGACTTCGTCTGCATCTGGCACATCATTATGATGCCATTTGGCCATGATAACGCCATCTTTCATGAGGACATAGCCGGGATTGCTACGCACAATGGTCTTGAGGGCGGTCCCGTCCATGAATCCGATCGGAAAGTCGAGCCGATATTCTTCCGCCACCTGGCTGGTTTGGTCCGGGAGGGTCGCTGTCAGCATGACTGGCTTCACGCCACTTGCGGTGTAGCTGCTCGACAGCTCACTCAACGCTTGCAATCCCGACGGATCAGCTTTATTCAGATCATAGGCCACAACCATCATGACCGTCCCATCAAACAGGTCTGGCTCGGTGTCGCCCAAAAATCCGGGGCCCCAGTCCTTGCACTTTGGAAAATCGGCATCATCCGGGATCACCGTCGTGCAGAGCGCGAGATCTACCCCAACCTTGTAGGCACGATAATCCACTACAGGCAAGTGTTCGTGACACCAAAAACTGTAAGCACCTGACAGCACGAAGGTGATGGCTGTGAGCAGGGTGGCTGCCCCATGAGAAGGAATCGGCTTCACGGACTTTCGCACCAAAAAAAGCGGTAGGAGCATGGTGGTGAGAATAATGTCCTTAATGAAGGACTCAAAAGGCTCAATCTTGAGTGCGTCGCCGAAGCAGCCGCAATCTGTCACCGATCCTGTCACGGCGGAGTAACCAGTGAGGACCGTGAAGAAAATCATCATCAGCATCGACAACCATGCCGTGAGGTTCATGCGCCAACCGACGATGATGGCCACGGCGAGCGCCATTTCAAACACGCTGATGAACCATGCTAAAGGAGCTGAAAGCGGCTCCCAGAATTCCCAAAACCAAGCTGTCCAGGGCCATTCTTTAGCAAATGTCATGAAATACTCTTCGAGCTTGTAGCCAAACCCGATGTAATCATTGGCTTTGACGAATCCAGAATAAAGAAACAAGCCGCCAATCAAGAGACGAGTCAGCATCACCATCTTGTCGGTGAGCGGAAGATCGCGAAGATCGAAACTTCTAGCGCGGGACCATTCCCAGCCCAACAGCCCCACGGCAATGGCCGCAACGACGGCGTAAAGCAATCCAATGATTTGATACATATTCATTCGCTTAAGATCAGAGAAAACTGGAGATCAGAAGGGGTCTTGCCTTGACAGACCAGTTTTGATGAGCATCTGCTAGAATGGACGAGGAAACTTATGCTGCACGTTACAATTGTTGCCTGCTTTGCCAAGGCTTGTTTCAACGCCCCTGCGCAAGCTCTTCGAGTCTAATCAGGGCAAATACGGCATAATTGAGCATATCAACATAGTTAGACTCAACGCCCTCAGAAACCAAAAGTTTTCCCTCGTTGTCTTCAATTTGTTTGAGTCGAAAGATCTTCATCAAGATGAGATCAGTGATGGAGCTGACCCTCATTTTTCGCCAAGCCTCGCCGTAATCCTGATTTTTTTGTAGCATGAGGTCGAAGGCAGCCGCCGTCTTACGATCATACCACTGCGCAAGTTCGTTGGCATCAGCGATGCACTTTTCCAATTCAGCGCTGGGGAGTGTAGGCATTTCCAGGAGCATCATCGCGATGACTGCATAATTGAGGATTCCAATGAATTCTCCTTCGACGCTGTCACCGATTCGATTCACCCCCGACTCCTGAATGGAGCGAATGCGCTCTGCCTTGATAAGAATCTGATCTGTCACAGAGGGCATTCTCAAGACGCGCCAAGAGGGGCCGTAGTCCATGCTTTTTTGGACAAAGAGTTCCCTAGCCGTCGATACAATGCGCTGGTACGCCTGATTGGTGGATTCCACAAGAAATAGGATCTGGAAAAATTGGATCTGCGGCTGGCTTCCAAACTATAGGCCACCTTCCACCAAAGCAAGTATCCCTTTGCCGGAAGGAGAACATTCGCCAGAAGCTGAATCAGTCCTCTTGTTAAAAATTCTTGTAAATATAACCGATCTGTATGGAAGATCTGGTCTGGAGGTAAAAACTTCGTTGCTTTGTGAAACTTCAGATTTCGATCCGAGGGGAGAGTTTCGCGAGTGACTTCGCGAAATTCTCACAAAGATCCCGGCGAAAACCAACCTACTACCCCGAAGTCCTGAGTTTGCACCATGAATCTCTCTCCGCACTACAGCCTCAATTGCCGGGGCAGATTTCTCCCGCTGGATCGCCCTCGACTGATGGGCATTCTCAATGTGACGCCTGACAGTTTTTCCGATGGTGGCCTGTATGATCAACCCGCGCGGGCCCTCCAGCACGCAGAGACTATGCTCGCAGAAGGTGCCGACATCATCGACATCGGCGGCTATTCCTCTCGACCTTATGCGATCGATATCTCGGTGGAAGAAGAAATCCAGCGGATTCTGCCCGTGATCCAGTTGATCCGTGAACGGATTCCAACCGCAATCCTTTCCATTGACACTTTCCGGAGTGCTGTGGCGCGGGAAGCTTTGGCTCATGGCGCTCATATTATTAACGATATCTCAGGTGGCTCGATGGACCCGGAGATGATTCCCCTGGTGGGATCTTTTGGGAACGTACCCTATGTCCTCATGCACATGAAGGGGACTCCCCAGACCATGCAGGTGCAGCCGAGTTACGAAGCGGTGATGCAGGAAATATGGATGTATTTTGTCGAAAAAATCCCTCTTGCGCGCAAAGCGGGCATCAAAGACTTGATTCTCGACCCCGGCTTTGGGTTCGGAAAAACCATCTCTCATAATTATCAAATTCTCCACCAATTGGATCAACTCACCTTGGCGGACTGTCCTTTACTGGTGGGTCTCTCGCGAAAATCTCTGCTTTACCGTATCCTTGATACTACCCCGAACGATGTGCTTGCATCCACGCAGGTGCTTCACGACCATGCGCTGCGAAAAGGGGCTATGCTTCTGCGGGTTCACGATGTAAAAGAAGCCAAGAGAACCATTACCTTGTACCAGAGAATGCGCCAAGATGAAATTGTTTGAGATTGGATTTATCACGGTGAGGCTGGTGGATATCCTGGATGTCTTGCTGGTGACCGTCTTATTTTATCAGGTGTATCAAAGCCTCCGGGGGCGGGCAGCCCTTCGAATTGCGGGACTGGTGCTGAGTATATTTGTGATTTGGAAGACGGTCGCCTTGCTGGAGTTCCGCGTGTTGAAGTCGATTTTGGATGAATTCCTGGGATTGGGCGCGATTGCTGTCGTGATCATTTTCGCCCCAGAAATTCGGCGATTCCTCACCAGCATGAGTTCAAACACCCTGCTGGAGCGCCTGATTCGCCCTAATCAGGTGCAAAAAGCCAACGAGGAGACCATCAAAGAGCTGGTAGAAGCCCTTAAAAGTATCCGAGCCACCGGCAACGGGGCTTTGGTCGTGATTGCGGGAAGCGAATCCCTTCAAGACATCGAGGAGACGGGTGATGCCCTGGATGCGAATGTGTCTTCCAGGTTGATCTACACGATTTTCCAGAAAGAAAGCCCGCTCCACGATGGGGCCATGATCATCCGGGGCAACAAGATCAGTGCAGTCAGAACCATCTTGCCTATCAGCAAGAGCGCCAACCTCGAAGCCGAACTGGGCCTCCGGCACCGATCTGCTGTGGGTATTAGCGAAGTCAGTGATGTCCTCGTGATCGTGGCCTCCGAGGAGCGACGTGAGATTTCGATCGCTAAACAAGGGGAACTACAGCGCAGCGTGGACTATCAAGGAGTTGAAGATGCTATCCGCAGGCACAAAGGATGATGCGCCTCGCCCCATCATGACATACAAATCATTCGCCACAATCATCCCTTCACCATCTCGACTACATGTTACATCAACTTTACCTGCAACTATGGGAATCATTGCCATCGAAGGAATCGACGTGTATGCTTATCACGGTGTTTACCCGATTGAGCGGGAGGCCGGAAATCGGTTTCTCATCGACCTCTATATGGATGCAGACCTCCGACCAGCAGCCGAAAGTGATGCATTGGCCGACACGATTGACTACTTTGAAGTGTACAAGCTGGTACTTTTTCATATGAAACCCGATGCCAACCTGTTAGAAACATTGGTTTTTCGCATCGGTCCTGCACTTTTGGAGCGATTTGGGCAGCTACATTCTGTGGAAGTGAAGGTGAGAAAACTCTCCCCTCATGCTATGGCTCAGTGCAGGGAGACCTATGTAGCACAAACCTTTTACCGCAATGGCAGTAATCTACATAGCTGAATCATCACATTGGTGATAGTTCTTTCTTCCCGAAAAAAACTTACCTTTCCAGACATATATCTGTATCAAAATTTCGTTTCCAGATATATCAAAGCTTTTCCCCCGATATTTGATATACAGCCAAAGATTCCTACATTTGTGAGCTGATTTAGCAGAAGAGGCGCTTTCTTTACAAGGCGACGTGGCCGAGTGGCTAGGCAGAGGTCTGCAAAACCTCGTACAGCGGTTCGAATCCGCTCGTCGCCTCCACCTCTTCTGTTCTCCTCAATATTTTGGTCCAGCTTTCATTTTACTGCGGTAAATCTTACCGCAGTGCCAATTACCGTTCCTCGGTTTATTGAGACCATTCAAAGCGACTTTTCGGCAATTCCCAAATGCCTGCTTGAATGTTGCAAATCCCTGACCCTATTTTACACTCGTCCAAACAAACACCGGAAACCAGGAACATCTCCCCTTCCATGACCTTCCGGCTGTCACCAGATTACGAGGACCGTTCTTATCTACTTGGGAACCTGCGGCGATACCCCCCCATTACAGTTTGTGTTAAATATTTACATACCTGCTGATTGGGGGTAGTAGTTTCCTAATTTAGCACCCGTTCTCTCGCTGCTATGATTACTCGAAGTCGCTTTTTTTCAGGCAGTAAGAATTTTCCTTGACGTGAACTTGAATTCACACGTTCTCTTTTCAATTTCGCTTTCAGCCTACGTACCATAACCGGAAGGAATTTCATGAAACACGTCAGACAGCTAAGCTTGCTGATCCTTTGCTCCTTGATGCTCTCCCCTTTGGGAGCTCAAACTGTTGACCCGGAAGCATATCCTGGTGAACGCGCTCAACAACAACAAGAATTCTTGGATGGCGAATCTGCTTTCCCTGCCAAACCTCGCTCCATGTGGTCCCTCGGGATCAAAGGCGGCGCAGCGTATGTAACGGGTGATGTAGCTCCCCAGCCAGGATATGGCTTCGGTCTCGACGTTCGTCGGGGACTGGGTCATGTGGTTTCTCTACGCCTACAGGCATCAGGTGGTCAAGCCAAGGGCTTGAACTTCCAGCCTTCGAGAGGCTATCGCAACCATTCCGACAATCCCTGGAGTGAACTCTACTTTCCAGGTCAGGTGAATCAGATTGACAATGCTAATCCGATTCCTCCGCAGGTGTACTACAATTTCCAAATGCGGTATGCCGACGTGTCTGTTCAGGCTGTTTTCAATCTCAACAACATCAACTTCTACAAAGAGCAGCCCAAGTGGGGTCTCCACGCGCTGATCGGAGCTGGATTGATGGCGCATCACACTCGTGTAGATGCTGGAAGAGGAACTGCCCCCAACATTGACCCATATGACTTCTCCGGAATTGATCAAATTCCTTTGGAAAGAGGTCCCTTCAGTCTCTCCGGTCGTCGCAATCGCCTCGATGCCATCCGCAACATCTTGGATGGTGAGTACGAGTCGCCTGCCGAAGGTAGCAGCCGCGCCACTGGATTGACCATCGGTAACAATGTTTATACGACTCAGCCAATCATTGTGGGTGGATTGGGTGCCACCTATCGCCTCAACAACCGCATCGACATTGAACTGGAGCACCGCTTCACCTGGGCTGGTAGTGACTTGTTGGACGGTCAGCGTTGGCAAGAAGCAGGATTCTCCGGCGGATCAGGTTACGCCTCTGCTATCACGCCTCTCACACCCAACAATGATTCCTACCAACAGACAACCATCGGAATTCATATCCGCCTCGGCAAAGGAGCTGATGCTACCTGGTGGAACAACCCGATGAACCAAGTGTATAACGGAATTCAAGAATCTCGTGAAGTTGTCAAAAAACTCTCTGAAGATTCTGATGGCGACGGAATTCCTGACTTGTATGACAAAGAGCCTGACACGCCTGAAGGAATGATGGTCGATGCTGCTGGTAGAACCCTCGATAGTGACGGTGACGGAATTCCTGACTCTGAAGACGACGAGCCGTTTACCCCTAAAGGTTGTGATGTGGACCGCAATGGTGTTGCACTGGATGCAGACAACGACGGTGTGCCCGATTGCAAAGATGCTGAGCCTAATTCCCCTCCAGGAATGTACTATGACTCCAAAGGTGTGGCTATCCAACTACCTACATCGCCCAGCGGAGGTGCTGGTGGCTTTGCAAACAGCCCATGTCTGCTCCCCATCGTTCACTTTGACCTCAATGGTGACAATGTCAACCCAGACTTCTACCCAGAGCTTTACTATATCGCTCAAGTAATGAAAGCCAACAAAAGCCTGAAAGTCAAAGCTACTGGCTATGCTGACTCCCGCAACACAGATTCTTATAACCAAGATTTGTCTAACCGCCGGGTGAACAACACAGTTGATTTCATCGCTAACACTTACGGAATCGATCGCTCTCGCTTCCTCACAGACGCCAAAGGAGAATCTAATCCATTGATCCCGAATCTCCCAGACTCATACGGAAATCAGAAACTGGAACCCTTACACTTCGTCAATCGCCGTGTAGAGTTCGAGTGTGTAGAAGAATAATCTGAAACACTTCGATTTCCTTCCAGAACAGGCGGCCTTCTTGGCTGCCTGTTCTTTTTTGATCACAGTCCCCGTTCTTTCCCGCAGAGGGAAAAAGGATCACTGACTTCCTTCCCTCAACTTCGTATCAACGAGGTGCTCTCCTCGCACCATCAGCCTTATATCGATTTTCAGGATAGGGGTTTGCCTCGCTCATCCTAGCTTCTCAGTCAATTTACTTTTATGCCCTCCTTGTTTCTGATCAATCCTGGTGCGGGAAGACCCCGAAACCTAGCCACCTTGGAGCGCAAAATCATGCAAGTGTATGGGGCTGCGAAAAGAGAAGTAGAGGTAAAGACCATTGACTTTTCGCAGCTCGACAACCTGCTGGAACAAGCTGCCGCAAAAGGCACCAGACGCATATTTGCCGTGGGAGGAGATGGTACTGTGAATGCCGTTGGAAGCAGACTCATCGGAACTTCGATACATTTTGGCATCATCCCTCTCGGGTCTGGAAATGGATATGCCCGCAATGCGGGCTTTTCGATCAAGACAGATCTGGCCATCGCCCAATCGCTGAATGCCAAGACCTTGCTGGTGGACACGGGACAATTTGCAGGATACCCTTTTCTTAATGTCTGTGGGGTAGGTTTGGATGCCCAAGTCGCGAAAATCTTCGCACAAAATGGCCGTCGCGGATTGCGTCCATATATCCAAAGTACGGCCGATGCAATCCTCCACATGAAAGCCGCTCATTATGGAATTGTGCTTGACGGGGAATCCCACAGTTTTCCCAATTGCTTTGGCGTGGTAGTCGCCAACGGCCAGCAGTGGGGCTATGATGCCAAAGTCTCCGGCAAAGCCAGCATTACAGATGGTGCATTCGACATCATGGTAGTGAAAAAATTTTCGATGGTGCAGGCAGGAATTCTTGTGTCGAGAATGTTCAATGGCACCCTAGCGGGCAGTAGTATGGTGACCATGTTTCGCGGAAGAGAAGTCACGATCCAGCGCGACGCAGAAGGGCCTATTCAAGTAGATGGAGAGCCCCTACAAGCGGCCAGCATCCTCCAAGTGTCACTCCAGCCGCAAAGCCTACACTTGTTGATACCCAATACATTGACCACAGATCGCATTAATCGACTGTGAATGACCTCGACGCTGGTTTCTGTAAAATAATCACGAAAAGCGTCTTTGCAGGTTTGTTAGTCTTGTCAAAATTAATTCCTCCAAAGGCAAGTACACTTACAGCGAATCTCGCCCAATCCAAGTCACCTGATTCGCTGGTGCTTTCATCAAAAAACTTACCCTTTACAAACCCGATAACTCACCATACTCCGAGGAAATCGAGCGATCGAAGTGCGTAATTGGGACAAAATATATACGACAAAACCAGACTGATACTTTTGCTAAGTAGCTATTTTACAGCGATATACCTAATATTTTTCTCTATATTCACGTCGAAATAGAGTTTTTTCCCATTTACAATTGGAGATCCCAGAAAATTAATTTACCTTACTTACGTAAACATGAAAAACAACAGCAAAGCAGGCACAACCTTAAAGATTTAGCATTCGTTTCTCTGTAATCACGTGGAGGGTGGAGCCAAGCTTCACCCTTTTTGTTGTGATAATTTTTGGAAGGAAATTCCAAAAACTATGACCCCAAATCCTCGGAAGGTTCCGAAAAAAAAGGATCTTATACTTGCTTGTTCCAGCGCTGATGCTAGCTGGGTATTTTTTCAGAAAGATCTTTTCCACACTTTCCCATCTACTGTTACTCATTTTCTTTTTCAATCTTTTGACAATGATCTTTGAGGACCGTATCGTGCTTGAAAACCGACTGGCGCGACTTCAGCCGCTGGAAGCACCCGACCGAGAGCCGCTGTGGCTCATCGCTCAGGACCCGAGCATCTGGACCTATATGGCGGAATCATGCAACACGCGAGAGGCATGGGACGCATACTTCGACCGCGCCTTAGCGATGCGCGACCAGCAACTTCGGTACCCTTTTGTGATCATGGACTTGGAGACTGGGAAGGTGGCAGGGAGCAGTAGCTATGGTAATTTGTCTATCGCGGATCGTCGCATAGAAATTGGCTGGACTTGGCTGGCGGCTCCCTTTAGAGGTACAGGACTCAACCGGGCCTGCAAGTTCCTGCTGCTGAGCTTCGCATTTGAGAAGCTCGATATGCAGCGGGTAGAGCTGAAGACCGATGTGAACAACCGTGGCTCCCGGGCCGCAATTCAGCGGCTGGGTGCGCAAGAAGAGGGCATACTCAGAAGCCACATGAGCTTGCCGAGTGGCGCGCGAAGGGACACTGTTTATTATAGTATTCTGGCGAGCGAATGGCCAAAAGTCAGGCAAGAGTTACTGAAGGAAATGTCATCACGAACTTCGCCTAAAGGGGGAGGGGCCCACTGGCCATCCTGAGAGAACTTTTCTGAGGATGATTCAGGAAAGATCGGGGCTTCCCCAACAATTTTGTACTTTCGATGCTTCGTATCAGAACGAGATCAAAAAGGGCATACAAATGACTTTTACCTTTCATTGCGTATTATCAATTAGCTAGTACCCGTTTTCGTTTTTCCCTTTCCCATCTTCGCCGACCCTCGATCTCCGTATGGCTGCTGACCGTCAGGAAATTCTAAATCAATTTAGTCTCAAGAGGATCATTTGGCCGATCCTGATTGGTGTCGCCGTATTGGTGTACACCATATACCAGATAAGCCGTGAGCCCATTGACCTGGATGCCATTCTCGCTCAGTCTCCTCTCCCAACCATCCTCACGTGGCTGGCAGTAGGACTGATGGTCATGATGCTGCGCGACTTTGGCTATATCTGGCGGATGCGGATCCTCACGGAAGGAAAATTGAGTTGGCGACACGCCTTTGAGATCACGCTCCTGTGGGAATTTGCTTCGGCGCTCACACCCTCGGTGATAGGCGGTTCTGCCGTGGCGATCTTCATGCTGATACGGGAAAAAATCAGCGCAGGGCGCTCCACTGCGATTGTGTTCATCACAATTTTTCTCGACGAATTATTCTACATCATTGCCCTGCCCATGGCACTCATCCTGGCAGGCCATCACGAAGTCTTCCGGGTGCTGATTGGCAGCGGAAATGGTCGTGCCTTTGGAGCAGTGGTCACCAGCTTCTGGATCGCCTATGCGGTACTGGCTGGTTACACGGTGTTTTTGGCTTTTGCCCTGTTTATTAAACCTGCTGCTACCCGAAGCCTGCTTCGCTGGTTTGTGCGGCTACGCCCGCTGAAGCGGTGGCAATTATCGGGAGACAAGTTAGCCGAAGACCTGTACAATTCATCCCACGAATTTCGCATCAAGTCTGTCGGCTATTGGCTTCAGGCGGGGATGGCCACAGTGCTGGCTTGGTTCGGCCGCTATCTGGTCCTCAACGCAGTGCTCTCTGCCTTCACCAGCCTGAGTCTGGCCGATCACGTCACGGCTTTTGCCCGGCAAGCAGTCATGTTTGTGCTGATGATCGTCTCCCCTACCCCAGGAGCTTCAGGCATCGCAGAGTACGTATTTGGTCGCCTTTTTTCAGAATTTTCGCCCGTGGGCTTCGTCTTGATCCTCGCCACGGTGTGGCGCTTCATCAGCTACTATCCCTACCTGCTTATTGGTATTCCTCTCCTGCCTATTTGGCTTCGCCGAGCTTTTCCACCGAAGCCCAAAAAGGTCGCTGAACCGAAGGTCTAGGCCATTTCCTTCTACAGGAGAATCCTCTGCCAGCAGATTCTTTGTTGCTTCCCTTTTATCTTTTCGACAATTTCGCTCGGTCATCCTCCCACGGGGGAATGCTCTCCCCTTTTATTTCCATTTCTTTTTGTCCCGTTTCTCCCTATTTTCTGCCACCCCTCACTCGCCCCATCGTGAAATATCCCAGCGCATTTGCCACCGACGACCTTTCCTTCAATCGTAATGAGGATCAATACAAAGACCTGCTTCGACGCCTCTATTATAAGCACCAAGAGGTCATGAAGGGGGGAGGAGACAAGTCGATGGAAAAGCACCGAGAAAAAGGAAAAATTCCGGCGCGTGAGCGCATCAAGCTGCTCATGGATCCCGGAGCGGAATTTCTGGAGGTGGGAGCCTTGGCCGCTGATGGCATGTATGAAGAACATGGAGGCTGCCCTTCAGCGGGGGTCGTCACAGGCATCGGATTGATTGAGGGCAGACTTTGCATGATTGTCGCCAACGATGCCACGGTAAAAGCTGGCGCATGGTTTCCCATGACAGCCAAAAAGAATCTCCGGGCACAAGAAATCGCGCTCGAAAATCGCATTCCGATCATTTATCTCGTGGACAGTGCGGGGGTGTTTTTGCCGATGCAGGATGAAATTTTTCCTGACAAGGAGCATTTTGGGCGCATTTTCCGCAACAATGCCATCATGAGCAGCCTCGGAATCCCTCAAATCGCAGCGATCATGGGGCCATGTGTGGCCGGTGGAGCCTACCTGCCCATCATGAGTGACGAGGCACTGATCGTGGACGGCACCGGATCGGTCTTTTTGGCTGGTCCCTATTTGGTCAAATCAGCCATTGGCGAAGAAGTGGACATGGAGACCCTCGGCGGTGCAAGCACCCACAGCGAAATCTCAGGCGTGACAGATTATAAAATGGCCGACGACAATGCCTGTCTTGAAACGCTGAGATCTTTGATAGGAAAAATTGGTCATGGACCGAAGGCGGGGTTTGATCGGGCTGCCCCCCAACATCCGGAAGCGGATCCTCAGGAGATATATGGCATCATGCCTACGAGCGCCAAGCCCTATCAAATGCGGGAAATTTTGCGGCGAATCGTGGACCGTGATAGCATGGACGAATACAAGGCGGGCTATGGGAAATCAATCCTCACCACCTATGCCCGCGTGGATGGATGGGCGGTAGGGATTGTGGCCAATCAGCGCGAGATCGTTAAGTCGGCCACAGGGGAGGTGCAGTTTGGAGGTGTGATTTACTCAGACTCCGCGGACAAAGCCGCGCGTTTTATCATGAATTGCAATCAAAAGCGGATTCCCTTGGTGTTTTTCCAGGATGTGACGGGCTTCATGGTAGGGTCGCGTAGTGAGCAAGGCGGCATCATCAAGGACGGCGCAAAAATGGTAAATGCTGTGGCTAATTCTGTGGTTCCGAAATTCACTTTTGTACTAGGCAATTCCTATGGTGCCGGAAACTATGCCATGTGCGGCAAAGCCTATGACCCACGGCTGATCTATGCTTGGCCCAGTGCCAAAATCGCTGTCATGGGCGGGCAGCAAGCCGCCAAAACCCTCCTTCAAATTCGGGTTGCCTCGCTCAAAAAAACGGGAAAAGTGATTGACCCAGAAGAAGAAAAGCAGATGTTGGAAGAGATTTCATCCAGCTACGAGACCCAGACCAGTCCTTACTATGCAGCAGCTCGCATGTGGGTCGATGGCATCATTGACCCACAGGACACACGCAACATTATCTCTACCGGCATCGACATGGCCAATCACAATCCCGATGTTCCCAGATTCAACCCGGGCGTGATCCAGGTTTGAAGGAATCGAATGAAGAAAGAAAAGGATCGCACAAAGTCTGTGAGAAACTTCTACTTGCTTGGAAAAACAACGACGGCCCCCTGCTTATGCGGAGGGCCGTCTTTCATTTGGTGGGCAACGAAGCCCGAACCGCCGGGAAATATCCTGTTCCCGGACTAGTGAGAACGTGCTGAAAGTTCCTGCTGGTCTGTAGGATCGATGGCGACTTGCACAGGTGCAGGAGTTGCAGACTGAGGGGTCTCCGCCACTTCGGTCTCTACGGACAGCAGCACAACGTCTTCGGCCACATCGCTTCTTTCCGCGCTAATTGTGCGCTCTATCGCGGGGACATTCAGCATTGCAGCTTCTGACTGCGTGCCGGGTCTGTCTGCCAAGCTAGGGGCAATCACGAGGGCTACGACTGACATGAGTTTCAGCAAAATATTCAGAGATGGACCAGAGGTGTCCTTGAATGGGTCTCCAACGGTATCGCCGACCACAGCGGCCTTGTGTGCTTCGGAGCCTTTGAAGTGCTTTTCTCCATTGATGTCCACGCCTTCTTCAAACATTTTCTTGGCATTGTCCCAAGCGCCGCCAGCATTCGACTGAAAAATAGCCATGAGAACGCCCGAAGCGGTGACCCCAGCGAGTAGCCCGCCAAGCATCTCGGCGCCAGCGATGAATCCCACTGCGACTGGAGCAGCAATGGCCAGGAGGCCAGGGAGTACCATTTCTCTGATGGAAGCCTTGGTGGAGATTTCGACACACTTGGCGTATTCCGCCTTTCCTTCTGCCTTGTTGAAAATATCGAGATCTTCCTGGGTCGCCTCGGTGAGGTCAGAGTTGTATTTTCTCATGATCACCAGTGCATTTTTCAGCTCAGGAATATTGGCGAATTGGCGACGCACTTCTTCTATCATGGCCATCGCGGCGCGTCCCACGGCGTTCATCGCCATCGCAGAAAACACGAAGGGGAGCATAGCTCCTACCAGAAGGCCCGACATGACACTCGGCAGCGCAATGTCGATGGTCTTAATCCCTGCTTGTTGCATAAAAGCCGCAAAGAGAGCCAGCGCTGTGAGGGCAGCCGAGGCGATGGCAAAGCCCTTGCCGATGGCTGCGGTAGTGTTACCGACCGCATCGAGTTTGTCGGTGCGCTTTCTGACTTCCTTGGGCAGACCTGCCATTTCAGCAATTCCCCCTGCATTGTCGGAAATCGGTCCATAGGCGTCCACAGCCAGCTGAATACCAGTGTTGGAGAGCATGCCCACAGCGGCGATAGCAATTCCATACAAGCCTGCGAAATAGTGAGAAACAAGAATTGCAGCGGCAATCAAGATGATGGGGATGGCCGTGGACATCATACCGACCCCGAGACCTGCAATGATGTTGGTGGCGGGTCCTGTCACAGACTGGCGCACAATGCTGGTCACGGGCTTGGTACCTGTACCAGTGTAGTATTCGGTCACTTTTCCTACGGCTAATCCAGCCAATAGACCTGCAATCACCGCAAAGAACACGCCATTGGAGTTGTAGGCCATGTCATCGCCGGCGATGGACCAAGTAGCAGGCAGCATGGCCTGAATGATGAAGTAAGAGAGCACCAACATCAGGCCTCCAGATAGAAATTCGCCTGTATTGAGTGCGCGGTGAGGGCTACCGCCTTCTTTCACCTTGACAAAGAAGGTTCCGAAAATCGAGACCAAAATCCCCACCGCGGCAAGAGCCAATGGAAGGAGCACAGCGCCCAATCCACCGGCGTAGGCTGTCATGGTTTCGGATTCGATGAAGACACCGCCCAGCACCATGGTGCCGATGATAGATCCTACATAGGATTCAAACAAGTCGGCACCCATTCCGGCGACGTCACCGACATTGTCACCCACGTTGTCAGCAATCGTGGCAGGATTGAGCGGGTGGTCTTCGGGAATTCCGGCTTCTACCTTTCCGACCAGGTCGGCGCCGACATCCGCAGCTTTGGTATAGATCCCACCACCTACTCTTGCAAAAAGGGCGATGGAAGAAGCACCTAGGGAAAAACCAGAAATGACGTTGAGCACAACGTTGATATTGGCCACCTCAGCTCCAAAAGGAAGGGTCCGATAGAGCAAAAACAGCAGGCCTAAACCCAACACGCCCAAACCGACCACCCCCATGCCCATGACAGAGCCTCCGGCAAAGGCGACCTCCAAGGCTTTGCCCAAGGAGCTGCGAGCTGCCTGTGTGGTGCGAACATTCGCTTTGGTAGCGACGCGCATCCCAATGTATCCTGCCAAAGCCGAACACACGGCTCCTACGACAAAGGATACCGCCACCCAAAAATTTGACCCTGCTTCATTCTCTCCCTTGATTGCGAGCAAGATGGCGACCACGACAACGAAAATGCCCAAAATGCGATACTCCGCTTTCAAAAAAGCCATTGCGCCATCGGCAATGTTTTTGGCGATAACGGCCATTTTAGCATCTCCTTCTTCCTGCCGGGAGACCCAGGAAGAGCGCCAAAAGGTGTAAATCAGGCCGATGACGCCTGCTAGTGGTAGTAGATAGACCAAGTTCTCCATTGGAAGGTGTCCTAAGTAGTTGCTGAAATAATTGCGAAATCTCTCTGAATGAGAAGGTGCAAAAATAGCGCATCAGACATCAAATGCAAGCCACTGTCGATCAGGACTTATTCCGTGCAGAGAATTCGCAAATGGCTAGACAAATCCACGCGCTGTTGCAGCTCTGACAATTGTCTCCTAGCTTGCTCTCTCAATATTTCTCTGATGCAATTATCTCCTTCTCTTTCGCTGGCTGAGGTAGCCGCCTACTTGGGTTGCTCCTACCGTGGTGCTCCTGATTTTCAGATTACGGGGATCAATGAGATCCATCGGGTTCAAGCTGGCGACCTTACCTTCGTGGACGTAGAAAAATACTATAAAAAGGCCTTAAATAGCGCTGCAAACGTGATTTTGATTCCAGGAGAGGTCGAGATTCCGGTCGGAAAAGCACTGATCATCAGCGAGGATCCGTTCCGGGATTTTAATCAACTGACCGAATGGCTCAGGCCCAGCCATTCCTTGGACATAGCAGGGATTCCCAGCTTGGGTGAAGGCGTGCGCATCGCCGAGCGGGTGTCTTTTGGAGAAGGGGTCATCGTGGGTGATCTCACGCAAATCGCTGCTGGTGTGGTGATTGGTTCGGGGGTGCACATCGGGCGCAACTGCCGCATTCATCCAAATGTGACCATTTACGACCACTGCATCATCGGTGACGAAGTGACCATCAACGCGGGCACGGTCATCGGCGGAGAAGCTTTTTATTTCAAAACCCGGCCCGATCGCCGCGACAAAATGCTCAGCAAAGGCCGTGTCGTGATTCACGACCATGTGGACATTGGCTCCAACTGTACCATTGACCGAGGCGTGACAGCCGATACGGTGATCGGCGCCTGGACCAAGCTCGACAATCTCATCCAAATTGGTCACGATACTGTGATTGGTCAGCGATGTCTGATTGCTTCTCAAGTAGGTATTGCAGGGGTGGTCACGGTGGAAGATGAGGTGATCCTGTGGGGACAAGTCGGCGTGGTCAAAGACCTGACCATCGGCAAAGGCGCTATCCTTATGGGCAAGACAGGCGTGATGTCTTCTCTGGAAGGTGGCAAAACCTATCTTGGGATGATCGCCGCCGAGCTTCGCAGTTCGCTCCGGGAGGTGGCCGCGCTCAAAAAACTCCCCGAGCTGATCAAATGGTGGGAAAAGCGTGAGGCGGACTAGAAGGCCTTGCTTGTTGATGGGGATTTCGCTTGATGATACAATGACAATGGCCGGAGGTATGGTTCAATCGCACCCTCGTAGGGCTTTCCATAACTAATCTTCTAGTAGCGCTCTTGAGATCGACCAGTACGAATCGTGTGATATTGATCCCGACTCATGTCTGCGACAGGACAATCTGGCGAAGCCCCCTTCAGGTCTTACTGTGGGAGCATTGAATGATTTTCACAGAAAATGGGTTGTGTCATGGCTTTTTTAGGGTCTCTCATTCGACCAAGAGTTTGTACAAAAAGCGGAACTGTCAAGAGTTCCGCTTTCCATGTCGCATGACTTGTCTTCTCACAACACCTTCTCGCTGAGCTTTCTAAGGGTATTTTTTCAACGGTCACTTTTTCATTGCACAGAATGTAGCCCTACCAGATTGCCTTCGGCGTCGAGGAATAAAGCCATGTTTCCGCTTTCGCCCAAGCTGGTTTTTGGCATTATCACCCTGCCGCCTGCTTCTTCGATTTTGTCCAGAACGGTTTGTAAGTTCGGGTTTCCATTGAGGTACACCACGGATCCTACCGTACTTGGCTTATGCTGAGCGCTTTTGACCAATGCTCCGCCTGTTTTGGGGTGTTGTGACGGGAATATGACCATCTGCATGCCCAGCATTTCAGTCAAATCCATCTTGATGTCAAAGGCAGATTCGTAGAATCTTTTGGCTCTTTCAACGTCTGTTACAGGAATTTCAAACCAGTTCAACGCGTTCGT
The DNA here is from genome assembly GCA_036835375.1 of Bacteroidota bacterium. GTDB lineage: Bacteria > Bacteroidota > Bacteroidia > J057 > J057 > JANQTF01. Next base: position 2,395 of record DAITMB010000024.1, on the reverse strand, counting down.
CGATGTGCTCAATTTTTCCATTTTGCCGTTCTGTTTAATAGGTTAATGAATGATTCGGTCGTCTTTGGCTACAAACTTTGCAAAGGCCATCAAGGCCCCTGTCACCATGATGTTTCGGAAGAAGTTGACCATTTCCAGTTCCATTTCTACTGAAACATCCGCTGTCATGCCTTCAGCTCCCATTTCGTATCCCATGGCCCTCGGGAGGTGTACTAACACCGCCATGAGCACAACATACAAGGCCATTAACGCATAAGCTAGCTTGTCATACTTACCAATGACGGCACTTACGATAAACAACAGGATACAAACTAGCGTGAAATAGTTCCAAAAGTAAGGAAAGGGAAGGTAGTCGGGGACGAATGAGGCACCAACCTCTGGTTTACCCAAGTGCAAACCCACGTAGAGCAAAAACGATAGTGGGAAAATGTATTTTCCCAAATGTAATACTTTGTCCATCTCCGGAATTATTAATTGGTGGGAAATGGGACAAGCGGTCTGATTTCTACAGAACTGTTTGGGTATTTAAGAACTGGACAGGTTTTGCTCCATTCTTGTACTTCTTCCCAGTTGTCAGACTTACAGATCAGGAAACCCGAGACTAGCACGCTGTTTGATTCTTTGTGCGGACCAGGCGCAGTGCCACTGTCGTTAACAATCTTCGCTTCGTAGCGCATAGGTGCTGTGTGTAGCAGCTTTCCCTGCATGGCGATCTGGCCTATCCACGATTGCCACTTGGGCATATCGTCTGCCATGTCTTGCGAAGTTGCCACATAGCCATTTTCTGCACTCGCATTGCGAAACAGCAAGAGGTATTCTGTCATGTTTTTAAAATGTTAATTGTGAATGTTGAGACAAGATTCAGCAATTAACTTTCGACGAATGATGACAAAAGTCGATGTTTCACAATTTGGCTTTCAGTCTGCTAAAAACATCCTTATTGATGCCCAGGTAGGATGCGATGAGTTTACTGGAAAGACGGCTCATGAGCATGGGGCGGTATTCCATGACCCATTTTATTCTCTCTAGCGCCGTTAAAGACACAAATGCATTGATCCGGTAAACAGAATTGGCATAAGAGGCCTCAAGAATTTGCTTATACACCTTGTCGAACTGTGGGACCGTCTCGATCATCTTTTGAAATGCTTGCCTGTCAATGGCGAACAGTTCGCAAGGCTCTACCGCCCTGATGTTTTCGGTAGCGGGGTTACCACTCCCAAAACTCAACAATTCTGAACACCAATTGTCTTCTATGACAATGTCACGTGTGGTTTCGTTGGCTTCTTTGTCATACACATACACTTGCAGGCAGCCTTTAGCAACAAAGTAAACATAGTGGCAAACGTCCCCTTGTTGTAACAGGTGCTCGTTTCGCTTCACTTGTACATGCCTAAAAGCGGCAAGCACCTCATCAAGGTGTTCGAGGTCGTTTCCGAGCCGATTGGTGATATGCTGTCGTAGCACGTCTATCATGGGATACAAGTCATGAATGTTGGTCAGCTCGCCGTATCGTTATGCCAGATGTATGGGGCTGCTGTTATATCGCTCGCGGGATTCCCCCCCAAGCGTTCCAGCATTCGATGATCAAACATAGCAACATCGCTATGAAAAAGCATTTTTTCTTGGCGGTGCAAGCGGGATGGGCTGCATGGCTATGCCAGAGGGCTTTTGTATGTGTTTGGAACGCCAGCCAACGAAATCGTAGAAGGCACCTTCCCTACAACATTCTCTCCTTGCAAAATCCCCCATCATTCCCCAAAATCATATCCCTCCCTTCTCAAATCTTCAATATTGCGGGTATCTCCTTCTTTGACACATTCCTGCCAGAGTTGCCTGGCTAGGGCATCGGCTTCCGTGTCCCTTTTTAGCCCCTTGAGGCAGCCGAACTTGTGGTACTGCATGCGGCGGATGAGGACGAGGTTTTTCGGTTCGGCGATTTTGGCTTGTACTTCGGGGTTTGCTAGCATTTCGGGGGTGACTTGCTCTTTGATCTGCTGGTCGAGTGATTGATTGAGTTGCGCTGCGAGTTGAAGACCTGCTTCCAGGTTTTGTAGCCCGGATTCGTATTGTTGCAGGTGCTTGTGCATGGAACCAATGTTATTCAGGCAGGTAAGCGAAAAGGCATCATCACCAGCTTTTTTTGCATTTTGCAGGGCTTTTTGAAAATATCCAAGCGCTACTTGATAGTTCTTTTCGCCAAATAGTTCCATCCCCCTACTATTGGCGGAAAGTGATAAATTCTGGGCAGTAGTAATTTGGTTGGGATGGGTTGGTTCGAAAAAAAGGTCCCAGATGCTTTGGCATTTTTCAAAGTAGTCAATGGCTTTGTCGTATTCCCCTTTTGAATGCCACGCTGAGCCGAGGTTGTTGTATCTGGTCGCAACGTTTGGGTGCT
>DAITMB010000023.1:0-49427 GCA_036835375.1 Bacteroidota bacterium | reverse complement strand
CGCTTTCAAGGCGGACCAGTATATCGAATGAATTTGGGCAATCGATCCGACTTTTTCAGCGCAGAAGGATTTTCCCGCCGCTTCACCAGCTCACAAGTAGGGCTTCAAACGGGAGTGGGATTGGACATTGGTAAAAAGCTCGTGTTTGACCTTAAGTACGAATTGCCTTTGAATCAAGTCAGCGACGAAATCACGATTTTTGGAAGCACCCACAACTTGTCCAACCGTGGCACTCACTTGGTGGCCAGCATGGGAATTTCGTTCTGATGAGCAAAGCAATGTTTGATTCGCCCTCAAAAAATACTAATCAGCTCGGTTCCCGACTTCCGAGATAGAGGTCATAAGCGAGGAATCGACAAGGCAAGGGGCCATTGAACAACTCCAGTTTCCGGTCGGGCTTCAGCCCGACCTTTTTTAATGCCTCAAAATTGCTGCTAATGATCCACGCTTCCCAGCCGGGAAAGTGCCTTTTGAGTCGGTCTCCGAGTGATTGGTACAGCTCGAAGATGTCTCCACCCTGCATGCGCTCACCATAAGGCGGGTTGATGATCACCGTGCCGGGATCATCCGGCGGCAGAAGTTGGCTCCAAGGCTTGGTGACCAGTGTGATGCTCTGCGAGAGGCCCGCATGGCGGATGGTCTCACGGGCCTCCTGGATGGCGGCAGGACTTTGATCGGCAGCAATGATCTGCGCCGGAATCGGGCGAATGCCTTGCTTGGCTTCGGCTAAAATGTCCTCCCAGACGGGAGCATTGAAGTCTGGCCAGGACTCAAATCCGAACCGGCGACCCAAGCCAGGCGGACGTCGCGCAGCGATGAGGGCTGCCTCAATGGCAATGGTCCCCGAGCCACACATCGGATCCACGAATGGGCTTACGCCTTTCCATCGACTGAGCAGAATCATGCCCGCTGCCAGCACTTCATTGATCGGCGCGGGGTGATGGCTTTGGCGGTATCCCCGGCGATGAAGCGATTCGCCAGAGCTGTCTCGATACAGGGTGATCTGATCTTGAAAAATGTGAATGTGAATGCGCAAATGCGGATGTCGGGTGTCCACCGAAGGGCGCTCACCTGTCCGTTCGCGAAACTGGTCCACAATCGCGTCTTTGCACTTGAGCGCGACATACTGGGAGTGGCGGAAGTAAGAGGAGTGGACGACCGCATCCAAGGCAAGGGTATCCTGAACCCGCATGAATTGCCGCCATTGGATGCGCTTGACTTCCTGATACAATTCCTGATCGGACCTGGCGCGAAATGTTTTGATCGGTACCAATACTTTAAGAGCGGTCCGCGCATAAAGATTGACCTTGTAGAGTAGCACTTGATCGCCGTGAAAGCGCACCATTCGCTTGCCGATCTTCACATCGGCGGCTCCGAGTGCCCGGAGTTCTTCCGCCAGGATGGGTTCTAGCCCGTGGAAGGTCTTAGCCAAAAAATAATCGTTGCCTTGCATGGTGCAAAGATAGGGGGAGAATCGGCTTATTTGGATGCCTTCTGCGCGGCACAGGCAAAGATGGCCCTGCGCGGTTGCGTGTGTGAAGGGCCACGAACGAAAATATTGTCCCCGACAAGAAAAAAATAGGATCAACGTATGGAATCCCAACTGATCGCGCCTCTATGAAGGCAAAAGCAGGCCAATGAGGAGATATCAGGCTATTCCCCCAGCAACTTGCTCGTTCTTTGAGGGTCTGAAACAAATTTAACAAATTCCTAACGTACCTACAGGACGGTGCAGACGCAGGTAACAGACGAGGGGAGCAGAAGGGAATAATTGAGGTTTCGGAGAAAATAAGGGCGGATTCAGTTGAAAAAGTGCGTTATTGGCGCGGCAATCGCCGATTTTTTGTTTCGGAATTCAGTAAGGACAAAAACTTGGATCTAGTTTGCTAATCCCAGACTTATCCATATTTTTGGTCACGTCATTTCGGAACCAAACACTATAACAAAGGCTTTCAGACATGGCTGAAACGAACAAACCTATTACCTCCGGAGCTTTCGCTGAACCGGAAATCAAAGCAGCGAGCCCTTTCCGGGCTATTTTCCCCCTTCTAGCGATTGTCGTCTGTGCCATCGTGGCGCATTTGATTTTCTATCAGGTTTTTGGTGCTCCCGAAAACTTTGAAGATGGGGTAGAGAAGGACAAAATCTACCAAGAATGGGTGCAGAAGAACGCCGCATTCGAATCTGGAGCCTCAAGTGAAAGCCCTGGAGAAGAACCCGAAAAGGCTCAGGACGGGCATCCTTCCCCAGAAAGCACATTTGGCTTGATCTACAAAGGTGGATTTGTGATTCCGATCGGAATGACCCTTGCGCTCATTCTCTTCGTGTTCGCCATTGAGCGCGGTATCACCATCTTCCAAGCCTCCGGTAGAGGAAGCATCGATGTCTTTGTCAAAAAAGTACGTCGCTTGCTCGCCAACGGAAGCGTGGTAGAGGCTGCCGAGCTTTGTGACAAACAAAAAGGCTCTGTAGGCAATGTGATCAAAGCAGGTCTGCGGAAGTACAAAGAAATGGAAGAGGCCTATGACCTCGACAAGGAAACCAAAAAGAGCGCGATCCAGGCAGAACTGGAAGAAGCGACGATGCTGGAACTTCCGATGTTGGAGCGTAACCTGTCCATCATTTCTACCATCGCAGCGCTCGGTACACTGGTCGGTCTGATCGGTACCGTATTGGGGATGATTCGTGCCTTTTCCGCTCTCGGAGCTGGCGGTGCTCCAAACGCAGCCGAGCTTTCGGTAGGTATTTCAGAGGCCTTGATCAACACTGCCCTCGGTATCACTACTTCTGCACTGTCTATTCTCGCCTACAACTTCTTCACTACGAAGATTGACGGGATGACCTACGCAATGGATGAGGCTGGGTATAGCATTGTTCAGACCTTCGACGTGCGCAACTAGTCTCGGAGGACTTCCGGAATGAATATCGCCGCAGGCAAGCTTGCCTGCGGCATTTTCTCCGAAATATTCCCCCACACTACGCGCAGAAGTCCTTTTCCTTACACGTTCAAAGACGACTGAACCATGTCTAAGAAACCCAAACGCTCCGTCCCTTCGATCGACATGACCGCAATGGTGGACGTGGCTTTTCTCTTGCTTACTTTCTTCATTCTCACCACTACCTCCTTTCGTGAAGACGAGCGGCTCGAAGTCGATATGCCTTCCGCGCACGTAGATGGTGAGGTTCCTGCCACCAAAATGATGTACATTAACGTGGGCAAAGTGAAGAATCCGCCCGCAGGGGCAACTGAAGAAGAGAAAATCGCGCTCTTCGTAGGCTATTCGGACATTGGTACGCGGGAAAAAGTGATTCAGTACATGGAGCAAAAACTCTCCGAAGATTATCCTGACTTAGGATTCAAGATTTCCCCAGAAGGAAAGTCCTATTTCTCGAATGTGACGGAGTTTGGTGTCCCTGTACTTCAGATTCCAAAATGGCTCAACGCGCCCTTTGCTGAGCAGAAAGATTGGCCGATGCCTGGTATTTCGCCAAAAGTGACCGACTCCACCCGATTGGGAGATTATCTCTACAATGGGAATGATCTTCAGGAGTATGTTTTTTGGGGAAGAAGGGCCGACCCAGAGATGAGGTTTGCGATCAAAGGAGACGGAACAGTTCCATATCCCGTTATCGCTAACATCATTTCGACGCTGCAAGATTACAATGTCAATTCCTTCATCTTGGTCACCGACCTCGAAGAAGGTGGGCTGCTTGAGTAAACTTCTCTTGTTGTACTTCAATAACCCATCTAATCATGGCTGATTTAGATACCGGTGGTGGGGGCGGTCGTGGCAAAAAAGGCGGCCCCAAAACCAAAAAGAAATCGACCAAGATCGACATGACCGCAATGGTAGATGTCGCCTTCTTGCTCCTCACATTTTTCGTGTTGACGGCAACCATGTCTTCTGATGGTGCCAAAGAGATGATCATGCCTCCTAAGCTCGACGAGCTTCCCGAAGGGGATCGGAAGAAGAAGATCTCCGAGGAGAAAATCATGACCATCATCCTCGACGAGAATGATAAGATCCAATACTTTATTGGCGCCACAGACATAAAAGTCCAGACAACCGACTTCTCTGAAACGGGCCTCCGTAAAGCCATCATGATTCACCTTCGCGGAGACGGCACCAGGCCCCGCTGCGATAAGGTGGACAATGCAGGGATCAATGAAAACAAGTGCTGGGACCCGATGTTCGTCTTAAAAGCTAAGGACAAAGCCAATTACAGAAATCTGGTGGATCTCCTCGACGAAATGACCATCACGGGTGCACCGAAGTACGCCATCGATAAGTACACCCCAGACGACAGCATTCGCGTCACGCAAGCTTTGGAAGATGCCCTCGTGGCAGCAGAATAAGGCTGATGAGGATGGGATTGCTGAACTTCCCTACCTTATCCACTCGAGCCGTGAGGATTCAAGGAATAGCCTGAATACTTTGGGATCCCTCCAGACGGCCTTCTTTCTTGACTAGGTTGAACCATTAATTTGATCCCATTATGGCACAAGTCATTCGCGCAAGTCTCGACGACATGGTCTTTGAAGACCGTGAGCGAAGATATGGCGCATTTTTCCTGAGAAAAAAATACCCGCTGTATTTGACCATTGGTACGCTGGCTATTTGTCTTCTGACAATCTCTTTCACCTATGGTCCCCTCTTGATTGATCGTTACAATCTTTTCCCGAAAGAGGAGAAAAAGATCGTGGAGCGAAAGAAAATCATCCTTGATGATATTCCACCCCCACCTCCTCTCAACGAGGACACACCTCCTCCTCCGCCGCCACCGGACGTGCCGCCCCCACAGATTCGCACGGTAGAGTTCCGGGTACCTGAACCGGTGCCAGCAGAAGAAGCCGACGAAGATCAAGAGGTCAAGACGGTAGAAGAGCTGGAAGAAGCCCCCAACTTTGGCTCTGAAGACAAAGAGGGAGAAGACATCGGACTGCCCGTCGGAGACTTGGAAGGCGAAATGCCCGAAGTCGTCGTAGATAACACACCTGGAATCAACGATTTTGTTTCCGTGGAGCAAGAGCCTGTGCCCGTCAATATCGATGACATTAAAAGCCTCATTGGATATCCAAACATAGCCAAAGATGCGGGAATTCAAGGCCAGGTAGTCGTGCGGGTGCTCGTGGACAAGACTGGCAACTACGCTCAGCACAAAATAGTGAAGTCTGTCCACCCGATTCTGGACGAAGCTGTTTCGCAGCAATTGAGCAAATTGAAGTTTACCCCGGCCATTCAGGGCGGTCGCCCCATCAAGTTTTGGGTCAACATTCCTTTTGCTTTCAAGCTGATTGATTGAGACTTTTCCGACCAAGTGATAGCAGCCTCTCTTTTACCGGAGAGGCTGTATTTTTTGGTAGGTGACCAACCCACTTTTATCAGGGCGCATATCGCATGGGCAAAAAAGGGAATTCCAGTATATTCCGTAAGTTTGTCCAAAATCAAGTACCATTGCCCAGCTCGTCTCTTCCCCGTTTGGTGCTCTTTGCCTCCGGTGGCGGGAGCAACGCCCGCGTCATCTGCGAACACTTTCGCGACTCCACGCTCGGTCAAGTGGTCGGGATGGTGACAAATAACCCTCGCTCGGGCATATTTGATATTGGTAAAGCCCATCAGATCCCTGTGGTGTTGATTCATCCGCCTCAAGTGAAGGATGGTGTATGGCTACAAGGGTTAATGTCATTCTTTAATGCTGACCTGCTGTGCCTAGCGGGCTATCTCAAGCTGATTCCGGCTACACTGGTCGGCGCTTATCCCCGCCGGATCGTGAACATTCACCCTTCACTATTGCCTTCACACGGGGGGCGGGGCATGTTTGGAATGAATGTGCATGAATCAGTCATCTCATCAGGAGATGCCGAGTCTGGAATCACCATTCATTACGTCAACGAGGTGTATGATCGCGGAGAAGTACTTCTACAGGAGCGCCTCGCAGTGGATCCTTCCTGGAATGCTGCTCAGCTTCAGCAAGCTGTATTAAAGCTGGAGCATCATTGGTATCCACGGATTTTAGATTCGCTTTGCACTTCGTTGCTTTCTGAGAAAGTGTGAGGAAGCAGATCTTAAAGATGATTAGTTCATGAGCAGAATTGACAAAGATGGACGCGGAAGCTTTTGATTCCGGCGCAGGAGGGCGTACTTTTGTGCTAGCTTTCACTTCGGCTTTTAGGCTGAAATGATCGATTAAAGCATATCAACACACCACCTACATGCAGGATCTGGTCCCCATTCGCGCCGCGCTCATTTCAGTTTACCACAAAGAAAGCTTGGAACCACTGGCTTCTCAGCTGATTCAGCGCGATGTCGTGGTGTACTCCACGGGGGGAAGCGCCGATTATCTGCGCCAACTCGGAGCCAATGTCATTGATGTGGCGGATCTCACCGGCTATCCTTCCATCTTGGGTGGGCGGGTGAAGACACTTCATCCCAAGGTCCACGGGGGCATTTTGGCACGTCGAGGTGAGGCCATTGATCAGAAGGAACTGGAGACCTATGAGATTCCGCTGATTGACCTGGTGGTAGTGGATTTGTATCCATTTGAAGAAACTGTGGCAGGAGGCGCTACGGCGTCCGAGGTGATCGAAAAGATCGATATCGGGGGAATTGCCTTGATCCGTGGTGCTGCCAAAAACTTTGAAAGTGTCGCCTGCGTTCCTTCACGCGCACATTATGCAGCGTTGACGGAGATCCTGGAACATCAGGATGGTAAAACGAGCCTTGCCCAACGCCGTGCCCTTGCTGGCGCTGCCTTTGAGGTGTCTTCGCATTATGACACCCAGATACATGCTTACTTGCTTCCCGAATCCAATGCACTGAAGCTTTCTTATCAAGAGGGTGAGCCGCTTCGCTACGGAGAAAACCCACATCAACAAGGGCGTTTTTATGGTAAGCTAGACGAGCTTCTGGTGCAACTCCACGGTAAAGCCATTTCTTACAACAATCTGGTGGACATTGAGGGAGGGCTTCAGCTAGTAGAGGAGTTTGAAGAGCCATTTTTTGCCATTATCAAGCACACCAATCCCTGCGGCTGCGCGGTAGGAAAAGATTTGCACGAAGCATGGACCAAAGCACTGGCTAGCGACCCCGTATCCGCCTTTGGCGGGATCTTGGTGTGCAATGGAACGATCGACCTAGCCTTGGCAAATAACATTCACGAACTCTTCTTCGAAGTGCTCATAGCCAAAGATTTTGAGCCAGAGGCTCTTAGCGTGTTGCGGCAGAAAAAAAATCGCATATTGCTTCGTCATAGCGGAGGACCATTGCCTACAAAAATGGTTCGGAGCGCTTTGAATGGTTACTTGGTCCAGGACCGGGACATGTCGAGCCTCACAGAAGACGAACTGCTGGTGCAGTCCAGTCGCAATCCGACAGAGACAGAGCTTCGGGATGTATTATTTGGCGATCGAGTAGTGAAACATTTGAAGTCGAATGCAATTGCGATTGTGAAAAATGGTCAGCTCATTGGCAGCGGGATTGGGCAGACCTCTCGGATCGATGCGATTCAGCAGGCGATGGAGAAGGCACAGAAGCACGGGTTTGAGTTAACAGGGGCTGTGCTGGCCTCCGACGCGTTTTTTCCATTCGCGGATTCTGTGGAGATGGCATTTCAGCAAGGAATCGAAGTCATCGTTCAACCGGGGGGATCTTTGCGCGATCAGGACACGATCAACTTTTGTGAAACCCAGGGAATGTGTTTAATTTTCACGGGCCTGAGGCACTTCAAGCACTAGCGTTGATCGTGGAAAAACGAGAAATGGGAAAAATGAATACTCATTTTGTTCCTCCTCATTGATGATTCATCTATTTTTGAAAGTATTTTGGCCGAACGAACCTATCGGGGGATCAGATTTTCATGGGAGCATTCAACTTTTTCACAACTGACATTGCCATTGACCTTGGCACAGCCAACACTTTGATCATGCACGAAGGGGAAGTCGTAGTAGATCAGCCTTCGATCGTAGCGGTGGACCGCATGACTGGTCAAGTCATTGCTGTGGGCAAAGAGGCCCAGCAAATGCATGAGAAAACACACGAAAAATATAAGACCATTCGCCCCCTTCGCGATGGCGTCATCGCCGACTTCAAGGTAGCCGAGGAGATGATCCGGGAGATGATCAAAATGATCCGGAAGAAGAACAAGATGTTTGCGAACAACTACCGGATGGTGATCTGTATTCCCTCGGGCATCACAGAGGTGGAAAAACGCGCTGTGCGCGACTCCGCTGAGGTTGCCGGTGCAAAGGAAGTATATCTCATTGCTGAACCAATGGCAGCTGCCATAGGCATTGGCCTCAATGTAAAAGAGCCTACGGGCCACATGATTGTGGACATTGGAGGGGGCACTACCGAGATCGCTGTTATCGCCCTTTCCGGCATCGTCACCGACCAGAGCATCCGCATTGCAGGCGATGAATTCAACGATGACATCCTCGACTACATGCGCAAGCAGCACAACATGCTCATCGGAGAGCGCAGTGCGGAGCGCATCAAAATTGAAGTCGGTGCAGCTCTGCCCGACCTTGATTCGCCACCAGAAGACATTGAGATCCGAGGCAAAGACCTCATGACGGGGATTCCCAAGACCATCTCGGTATCCTACCGCGAAGTGTCTCACGCCCTCAACAAGTCCATCACCAAGATCGAAGACGCGATTTTGAAAGCCCTCGAAAATACTCCCCCAGAATTGTCTGCGGATATTTACGAGCGCGGCATCCACCTCACGGGTGGTGGGGCTTCCCTTCGTGGTCTGGACATTCGCTTGGCAGAAAAGACCAAACTTCCCATTCACGTGGCGGATGATCCACTCAAAGCGGTGGTCAGAGGCACTGGGATCGCAATCAAGAATCTCAACGAATTCAAGTATTTGATGAGCTGAGCAAGGATCTGTGATGCCCGGGCGGTGAAAATCAAGCCAGAGAACCGAAATATTCATCTCGCTTCTCCCCTTTCTCCGCCTGCTTCAGGTCAAGCTCCTTGAGGGGGTAGCCATGTACAGACTGATCTCGTTTCTATCCACCTATCGAAATGCGATCTTATTCCTCGCATTGGAATCGGTCGCCTTTTATATGCTGGTGCGCTACAACGACCACCAGCGACATCAGTTTGGAGATGGGATGCTGGAAGTCGCTGGCGAGGTGCAGAAGGTGCGCAGCGGACTGCGGGACTACCAGCGCAGGGCTTTGGACTACGACCTTCGTGTGGGTGAAATTGATTCGCTGATGAGAGTCGTAGATTCGCTGCGCAACATGGTGCAGACCTACCAAGTGCAAGCAGGCGTGAAGGGCCAAGACAGCCTCCGTCTTTTGGTAGAATCTAAGCATTCGGTCGAAGACTTTCGCTATATCCCTTGCCGGGTCTTGCGTAACACAGTAGATCAAGTCTATAATTATATCGCTATTGACAAAGGTCGTCGGGACGGCATACGTCCCAACATGGGCGTGGTGTCTCCGAGCGGCGTGGCGGGAAGGGTGATCAAGGTGAGCGAAAACTACAGCCTTGTGTTGAGTGCGCTGAATGTGAGCTTCAAGCTCACCCTCCAGACCATGAGCGGCGACACCCTCGGGGAAAGCATCGGGGTATATGAGTGGGATGGAAAACGCACCTCTCAGGCCAAACTGACTTATATTCCCGAAACAGTCAAACTCACACTGGGCACGCCTGTGGTCACTTCTGGCTACAGCACCCTTTTCCCAGCCGGCTATCCTGTGGGGACCGTGATTGATGTCGAGTCGAACGGCGAGGATGGCTTTTACGATGCTACCTTGCAGTTGGCGACAGATTTTCATCGCCTCGGTACCCTGCTCGTCATTGAGGCCCTCCACAAACCCGAGCTGGATTCCTTGTACCAAGACATTCCTTCGCCATGAATCAGATTCTGAGACAAGTGCTGAGCGGACTGCTCCTGATTCTGGTCCAGGTATTTCTGGCGAATCAAATGGTGCTGTATGATCTCGCCACGCCTTACCTGTTTCTGGTTTTTTTGCTTTTTTTTCCGCTGGATTATCCCAGGCCGGTGCAGTATCTCACAGGGTTCACCATGGGGCTCATGGTAGATTGGCTCTCATTGCAGGGACCGCTGGGGCTTCACGCCTTCTGTGCGACCATGCTCATGGGTATTCGGGAACCTGTGGTCAACTTTATTGGGTCCTCATCGGGGACCTATCGCTCGCCGGGAGAGGTTCGGCTAGAAAACCAACAGGGGATCTCTTATTTGGCCTACTTCCTTCCGTTGATTTTTGTGTATCTGCTTCTCTATGTCTTCTTGGAAGCGATGGCCTTCCAGCCCTTTTGGCTGCTCATCGGCAAGGTGTTTGCCAGCAGCTTGTACACATTTTCCATCTGCTTGATTCTGACCTATATTTTTTATAAAAAAAGGGGATGAGGATAGACTACGTTGTTGAGAATGTCTGAAAAGCGAAGGAATAAAATTGGCTAGAGAATCAAGGCTCACAGATTTTTTTCTGAACTTGGTGACATACAAAAGAGAAAGCTGTTTGTGGGTCAATCGAGCCTGTGGATAAGTTGTGGATCGCTTGTGGAAATCATCAATGAACCCGTGGAAATCCCAGATTTGAATCGTTAATTTAGGTCAGACTAAGGGTTAATCACTTTGCTGCTGTGTCAGACTCGCCCCGAAAGACTTTGTGCGAGGTGTTGATCCCAACCGTTTCAAAGGCCCACTTTCAAAGCCCCCATGAGAATCACAATCTTAATTTTAATGTAGTCGGATCGTGGAAAGACTGGAGCAGCGTGGATATTACATTTTGGCATTTGTCGGCCTCATTTTTCTGATTTACATCGGGAGGCTGTTCTCGATCCAAGTGCTCAGCGAGGAATATGCCAATCAGGCAGAAAACACGGTGGTCTGGACGCAGACGATTGTGCCGCCGCGAGGGAACATTTTCAATCGTCAGGGCGAGATCTATGTGAGCAATCGGCCCATGTTTTCTTTAATGGTGACGCCGAGCGAATTAGAAATTCCCGATACCGCGAGCCTTTGCGTGCACCTGGGGATTGATCGGGAAGAATTAGATCGCAGGCTGATTCGAATTTTCCGCGATCGAAAAGCTCGCTGGCAGGAGCATGTCCTGGCACGTTATCTGGAGCCGGAACAATATGGTGCGCTGAAGGAGTTGTTTTGGAACTTTCGGGGAATGACTTTTCAAGCGACCAACAAACGCCACTACCAGTACCCTGTGGGCGCGAATGTGCTGGGATACATTCGTGAGGTGAATCCGAAGGAAGTTCAAGAGCAGCCGGGCAAATATAGCCGTGGCGACCTGATCGGTAATTCTGGTGTGGAGCGCAGCTATGATGATCTGTTACGCGGCAAGCAAGGGACACGCAAAGTCCTCAAAGACAATGTGGGGAGGATCGTAGGGGTGCATGAATCCAAAGGATTAAACGACCCCGCGATTCGCGGAAAAGACATCATGCTCGGGATCGACACAGAGCTTCAGGCCCTCGGAGAAGAGCTGTTGCGCAACAAAAAAGGAAGCATCGTCGCCATTGAGCCAAGTACCGGTGAAATTCTAGCATTTGTATCTGCTCCGAGTTACGATCCCGGCAACCTTACGGGCAAGCGCCTCGACGAGAGTTATAACCTTTTGAAGGTGGACCCATACAATCCATTGTTCAATCGGCCGCTGATGGCCAAATATCCTCCTGGTTCGATCTTCAAAGTTGCGATGGCCATGGCCGCCTTGGACGCAGGCATCATTACCCCAGACACTTACTATGGGTGCGGGGGAGGATTCAAGAGAAACAAAGGAAAACCTGGTTGCCGAATGCATGCTACACCATTGAGTCTGGGCAATGCCATCAAGGTTAGCTGCAACTCATACTTTGCGGCCACCTACATGGATTATCTCCACAGCCCCGACTTTGACAGCATTTATCAGGCCTATGACTCTTGGTATGGCTACATGTATCGAATGGGCATCGGACGGCAACTCAACATTGACCTACCGTATGAAAAAAGCGGCTCGCTCCCAACCTCGGCCATGTATGACGACAGCCGAAGATGGTATGGACACAATCGCTGGTCCGCAACGACGATCATCTCCAATGCGATCGGGCAAGGAGAGATCGAAATGACGCCCCTTCAAATGGCCAATTTGGTGGCTCTGATCGCGAATCGAGGCAGGTACTATCCTCCCCATTTTCTGCGAGCTGCCAGGGTGTCACCCGATCAGCCTTGGGAACGCTTGCCCTATGATATTGTGAATACCCAGATCGACCGGCAGCATGTGGAAGTCATCGCTGAGGCGATGGAGTCTGTGGTAGAGAGCGGCACGGCAAGAAGGGCCTACTTGAAGGATTTGCACGTATGTGGAAAAACAGGCACGGTACAAAATCCCCACGGAGAAGATCATGCGACCTTCATTGGATTTGCTCCGCGTGACAATCCGCGCATTGCCATCGCTGTGGTGATCGAAAATGCTGGTGGAGGGGGAAGTTGGGCAGCTCCGACCGCTGCTGTGCTCATGGAAAAGTACCTCACTGGCGATGTGGTGGAAAAAAAGGTTGAAATGCAGCGAATCCTCGCTGTGAATTTACTCGATTGACAGAGAGCCATTCGCTTTCCAATTCCGCGGCATCCCAGTACTGACATTATTTTTGCAAACGCCTCCCTCACACTCATTACGTCCCGATTTTTAATTTTTTCCATGCCGTGGCAAGACGCAACTACGAAATAGACCTCCTCAGCACGCTGCTTTATCTTCTCTTGGTGATGATGGGCTGGATCGTGATCTATGCTGTGGCATCCGAAGGAGGGACATTGAGCATGTGGGAAACCGATACGGAGCATGGCCGTCAGTTGATATGGGGGGGAATCGCCATCGTGTTTGCGGTGCTGATCCTCAGCTTGGATTATCGGATTTTCGAGCCATTGGCTTACGTAGCTTATGGCGTGGGCCTGCTGGTGCTGTTGTTTACTTTGTTTTTTGGGAAGGAAGTGAATGGGGCGAAAGCTTGGCTGACCTTTGGATCCGCGGCGGTGCAGCCGGCAGAATTCATGAAAGTGGCCACGGCCCTGGCCTTGGGCCGTTACATCGGTGACCAACAGTTTTCGGTGCGGAATCTTCGCAAGTTGCTCATTGCAGCCTCTTTTGTGGTGGTGCCAGCGTTGATCGTCATCTTTCAGAATGACACTGGATCCGCCTTGGTCTTTGGGAGCTTCTTGCTGGTGTTCTACCGGGAGGGACTCTCGCCTTTGATCCCAATCCTGGTTATTTTGATCGTGATCTCAGTGGTGCTTACTCTTTGGCTTTCTAATCCCCTCCTCATGGGCGGGATCATACTCGGTGTGATGCTGATCATATTTGTGATCACTTTTTCTCGAAAAAACTGGCCGAGGTTGGCAGTAGCACATCTCATTGTAGCGATTTTATTTATTTTTCTGTCATTTAGTACTGATTTCATTGTATCAAAGCTGGCTCCTCACCAGCAAAACAGAATATTTACCCTCTTTGATCCCATGATTGATCGATCGGGAGCGGGCTACAATGTGATTCAGAGCAAAATTGCCATCGGTTCAGGGGGTGTGTTTGGCAAGGGATTTAACGAAGGGAGTTACACCAAATACGACTTCGTGCCCAAGCAGGAGACAGATTTTATCTTTTGCACCATTGGAGAAGAATTTGGGTGGATGGGTTCGACCTTTATTCTTATCGCGTTTTTCGTGCTGATCTTGCGGGTATTTTACCTTTCCGAAAATTCAAAAACACGTTTTGCGCGAGTCTATGGTTACTGCGTGCTCTCTGTCTTGGCCTTCCACGTGATGGTCAATGTGGGCATGACCATCGGTCTGGTACCAGTGATCGGCATTCCGCTCCCATTTTTCTCCTATGGCGGATCCAGCTTGCTGGCATTCACGGTCATGCTATTTATCCTGGTCAACTTCTATTCTCATCGCATGTCTGTGCTGGGAACCAAAGTATAGCCGAACGAGGAGGCATGAACGCATCTTGTTAATTTAGCTTTCTAGTTGTAACTTGTTGTGAACATGTGACATGTTTTGGATAAGTTCCTCCGGGCCTAGCTTTTTTTTTATCTGAGAAATTCATCCTACTTATGCCAGTGGTTTCCCAAGCCCTCATCATTGATGATGATGAAGTAAATAACTTCATCTGCGTGAGGCAGATACGTGCAGCCAATTTCGCGGGGAAAGCAGAGTTTTTGCTAAATGGCAGAGAAGCTCTCGACGAGCTGGGGCGGCGCATCAAAGAAGATCCTGACTCCCTGCCAGACTTGATCTTCTTGGACATCAATATGCCCGTGATGGATGCCTGGGAGTTTTTGGATGAATATGAAAGGCTGCACATGACCTTTTCAAAGCCCGTGAAACTCTTCATCCTTTCCTCATCCATCTACCGAAAGCACATCCTCAAAGCCAGTAAATATCCATCGGTGGTGGATTACTACTTCAAACCTCTTTCTAAAGAGCTTCTTGCACGCGTTGCAGAAAAGCATTTTCCTTCGTCAAATCCTTGATAGGGAGTAGATTCTATATGAATTATTCCTTTATTCAATTTCCTTTGTCTAGCACCTTTGTCTGTTCACTTTATTTGAATTGCAGTATGAAACGAATCACTACCTTAATGTTCTCTTTAGCGATCTCGACGGCGTCGTTGGTTGCCCAGCCCTTTGAAGGGACCATTACCTCCACCAATAGCCTGATGCCAACCCGCTACATGGTGTACACCATCCAGGGCGATCGCTCGAAGCAGGTTCCAAATGGACCAGGTGTCGCAGAAATGGCCATATTTACGGATCTGGTAAACAACCGCTATTATCTTTCGGTGACTCAGCAGGGCAACACCGCCGTGTCCAGTTACTTGCTTCAGGGAAGTGCTCGTGGAAGCGTCAGTGCTACCCCCAGCTTCAGTAATGTGACCAACACTGGGAGCCAGCAGACCATCGACGGCTACCTGTGCGATGGCTACTCAGGTGAAGTCAATGGCGAGGCTTTTTCGGCCTGGGTCGCGCCTAGTCTGGCGACAGTCAACTTGAAGGCTCACATTACTCCTCAAACCTACGAACAGCTTCCATACGTCAACATTCCCGGCGTCAGTGGTCTCGTACTTGAATTTGTCACCAGCAACTCTGCTTCAGGGCCTGGAGCTACCTATCGCCTGGAAGTGGATGCCCACACGGTGGATTCAGCCGAAGTCCAAGCGCCGACTGTGAATTCATATTCTGAGTAAATTCCACGTGTAAAAACCGCATCCATAAGGGACATGGGCCAAGAGCCATATTCAGCCCTTCGCTGGTCTATGCTCTACCTATTGGACCTTGCTCATACAACAAAACACCCGATTCTTGATCCAAGAATCGGGTGTTATTTTTGCAACAGCGATATCACACATTGATTGGTGCAGGGTGCAGGTGAAATAAGAGACTGGGTAACAATCTCTTGTAGCACTTCTGGCCCTGACTAGTGTCAGTCCCATTGCATTATGGGACAACCCAATCAGAGATGACTATCCGCCAAAGATTTCGGAGAGCTTCTCGGCCAACTCTACGCTGCGAAGATGCTGCGCGATGATATTGCCTTGAGGGTCTAAGAGCACCGTGTAAGGAATTCCCTGAAAGCCATAGGCGGAGACTGATTCGCTACCCCATTTTTTCAGGTCGCTCATATGCTTCCACTTGAGTCCATCCTGATCAATGGCTTGAAGCCATGCGTCGCGGTTGTCATCCAGGCTCACACCGATGATTTCAAATCCCCGGTCTTTATATTGGTTGTATAGCTTCACCACGTTGGGGTTTTCTACCCGGCACGGCTTACACCAACTGGCCCAGAAGTCCACCAACACATACTTTCCACGCAGATCGCTGATGCTCATGGTACTACCTTCCGGAGTTGCCATGCTGAGGTCAGGGGCAGGTTGTCCGTCGGTGACATTGGTCTTGCGCTGGGCCTCCATTTGCTTGAGTTGGACATCCATTTGGAATTGCATGCGCAGGGCAGAAATGTCTTCTTCAGAAAGAATAAGGTCTGCTTCTTGGCTTGATGCCAAATAGCCGTCGTAGAAAGCGTCGGGATTGAGCTCGTACCCGAGATCTTTAAGGCCCTTGGCGTTTTCCGCTCCGAAGAGATAAGCTACGCTATCTTCGAGGGTCTCCATGGAGGCAGCACCTTTTTTTGCGTTTTGGGTACATGCTACAGAGAAGAAAGCGGTACCTATGAGAAGGAGCAATGATAAATGTCTCATTTTTTCAGTGGGATTGTCAGTCAATATTTTCGGCTAAGATAGGGATAATCTCTGGAAAAAAAGTCGGCGGGAAGGCACGCGAATGCCGTCCCGCCGGAAATACTCATAATGGGTAGAGATCACTTCAGCACGATCCGGCGGACCAAGCGTCCTTGCTCGTGGCGCAACTGCAAAAGATACACTCCAGCGGGCCATTCGGCGACCTGGATTTGGCGATCGGACGAGCCGGCTTCGATTTCCCAGTCCTGACTGAGGAGCATTTTCCCTTGTAAATCGCTCAGTTCTATGTGTAATAGCCTGCGTTGATTGCCCTGAACTTCGATGTTCAGTACGTCATCCGCAGGATTGGGGAAGGCTTTCACTCGAAGATCCCCGATCCATCCATCAATGCTCACGTTGGTGATGGTGATGTCCGAGGTTGTGGTGTCGCTTCCGCATTCGCTCGTAGCGATCAACATGACAGGATAGGTGCCATTTTGGAGATAAGTGTGAACGGGCAGGCTGTCGCTACTGGTATTTCCATCGCCAAAGCTCCAGACAAAAGTGCTAGCTGATGTACTGAGGTTGTCGAAGGCAAAGCTTTGAAATCCGCCGCTGATTCCGAAAGTAAAAGCAGCTGTTGGAGTGTCTTTCACCAAAATGGTCAAGGTGTCACTGCTACTTCCCCCCAGGTTGCTCACCGTGAGGATCACGGTTTTCAAACCTGGCGTGCTGTAGCTCGCCTGGAAACTTCCTGAAAATCCCATACTCCCAGGGGCAGCGCCATCTCCCAGATTCCAATTGTATTGAAGATTATTGCCTGTGGAAGCATCGGAAAAGGTCGTCCACTCACCCACACACAAGGTCTGAAGCGTAGCCTCTGCCACTGCTTGCGGGGCGACCGTTACGGTGTCGAGGATACTGATGTTGTCCAAGAAAAGATTGTTGCCTGTTCCGTTGAGATTCACGAAACCAACACCAATGGTCTGACCGACAAAGGAAGTCAGGTCTAAGCTTTCCCGCCGCCACTGATTGGCGCTGGAAGGGAGGAAGGAGGTGTTTTGCAAGCCTGTGGTCTGGAGATCAGACTGGGCCTGTTGAAAAATGGGATACAGATAGCTTTGGCCACAATTGTCCGAAATGACCACGCGAAGCTCATCATAGCGCAGGCTGTTGCGTGGTGCATAGGCCAGGTCAAACGAGAGTTGCGGCGCAATGGCCGTTCGCAGGTCAACCGGGAAGCTATGGAGAAGGTCTTCGGCACCCACATTGGCGTATTGGAAGTTGTTGATAATAGTAGCATTGGTCAGCGCGCTGCTGGCACCGATGACACTGGTTGGTCCCCAAGTGATGTCCCCATCCGGATTGTCCAAGCCCCAGCCCGCAGGCGGAAAGATTCCTGATTCAAAGTCTTCGACGATGGGCGGCACCTGTCCGTGGCTGGCGGTGACAAAGAGCGTTTTGGTCACAGAATCGGCTCCGTAAGCATTGCTCACTGTGAGGGTGACGTCGTAGGTGCCTACTTGCCCAAAGCTGACGAGCGGAGAAGCCGATTGAGCGGAACTTCCAGCCAAAAAGGAAGCTTGAGCAGGGGAAATTTTCCATTCGTAGTTTTCGGGTGAGGCGCTGCTCAGGTCAATCAGGCTCGCCTCATCGCCAATACAGAGTGCTTGTCGAGAGATGCTAAAGTCTGCGACGGGTGGAGTCGCCGCATCATAGACTGCAATATTGTCGATGGCCAAATCGCTGTAAAACCCTGTGCCAGTGATGCCGCGCACACGAAACGCGATTAAGCTACTCGAAATATGGCTCAGATCGACGGTGAGTTCCTTCCACTGCGGCCCCTGGTCTCCAGCTACTTTGCCTACGCTCTTCTGCCAACTGCTCCCATCAAAAATGTCAATGTGTAGCTCCCCCATGTTGACGCCAAACATATGATACCAGACTGAAATCGTGGGTTTTTGGAGGGCTTCAATGAAAACACAAGGGCTGGAGAGCACGGCTTCCGCTCGGTTGCAATTGTTGGAAGACTCCAAATACAGGTATTTTCCTGTGACCGTGCCGGGGTTGTGGTCGGAAATAGGACCTGTGTTGATGGTAGGCGTACTGCCAGCGTTGACGCGCCAGTTGATGTCGTCGCGTATGCCATTCGGCTCATTGATCCATCCTCCCGTGAGCAGGCAGGTTGCGTTCTCGCAGTTGGAAGCTGTAGAGCAAAAGGAAAAGCCTTCCATATTCTGAACAAAAGGCGCATTGAGCATCGGTGTATTAGAAAATTCGAGGACCTTTACCAAGGTATCATTGCTAGGCTTGACATCCCCGGCGATTCCGACAAAGCCCTTGATTTCAACCGAAGAGGCCATGTTAAAGACCGGAGCGAAGCCGACAGGGAACGTGTAATACATCACCTGATTGGGCTGGAGGAGATCAGGAATGGTGACTTGAACGGGCGCAAGTCCGGACACGCGGTAGCCGACCGTGAAGTTGGATTGGGGGGTACTTCCGCTGTTGAGGATTTCGAGGGTGATCCCAATGGTGTCCGCGCAAGCGGGAAAACTACCATCCCCGAGGGAAGGTATGGCAGACACTTGAAGGTCGTTGCCAGCCGTGCAGTTGGGAATGCCAGCGACATTGGATACGGCCACAGCACGTCTTCCGGGACGGTCGTCGGCGGTAATTGCCCGGACCGAGACCCAGTTTTCGATGAATGGAGTGAGAATGTCGAAGGTGTAGAAGCGCTCGTTGGTAGTGCCGACGGAGTCCATGAATTGCGTGCCGAGTTGGAACACATCATAGCCAATCGCTCCCGGCACTTCGTCCCAGACGAGGGTCATCTTAGTGTTGCACACATGCTTGACTTCCAGCCCGCTGGGGATGCCAATGATGGCAAATTCATGAGGAGATTCAGCCGATACATTCCCTCGGCTTACCCGCACCCGCGCTTTGCCTGTGATTTCCTTCGGAGCCACCCAGTCATGGAATCGTTGATTTCCGGAAATTCCAGCAGTCACCAGAGACCAGTCATCCTGATCGCTAGCCCGATAGTGAATGGAGAATGGCCCGAAATTGCCGTCAGCATCCCAATGAATCCGCACCTGCTCGCCGGGAGCGAATCCCTCTCCTCCAATGGGGTGAGTGACCTCAATCGCCTCGGTGATGAATTCATACACCACAAAGTAAGTTTGGGGGCCTTGTGGCACGGAAAATCCAGTCACGGCCAAGTGATAAGTTCCAGCCATGGGTTGATCGATTTGGATCTGCTCCATGTTGTTGAGGTGATCTTGCCCCTTGGTCGCGGGCACGTTGAGGGTGATGGCATTGGGGCTGGGATTGAGTACCCAGGGAAAAAATTCACCTGAAGGACCAATGATTCGCGTGTCCAAATCGTTGACCAGAGCGATGGAAACTCCCGGACTGGCAGCAGGGTCCATCCAGTAGGTCATGACCTTGAGGGTCGTGACGCCTGGCGGCACTTCAATGCTGTGGAGATTGGTCCCCGAGGCAATGCTTGCGCTGAAGTATCGCTCTTCTTCGAGGGTCTTCACGGCGCGCAGTCCGTTGATGCGGCCCCAGCCAAATTTGAAGTCTGGACCTCGGTTGCCGTAATCTTCGGCGGTATTGAGCACGACGGCTTTGATGAGCGCAGAGGGAGGATAGCTGCCATTTCCGAGCTCACGATATGCTTGATATAGCTGGGCGATGACACCGGCTGTGCTGGGCGCTGCTGCTGAAGTGCCTCCGCCTGGCAGATAGGCATTAAAAGGGTCGGTGGACATTTGCTCATTGCCGTTGGCAGAGACGTCGGGCTTGATTCGTCCATCGTGAGCGGGCCCACGGCTGGAAGAATTCACGAGCGTGCCGTCGGGCAGCAGATTGGCCACGGCGATCACATTTTTGCCCTGTTTATGTCCCCCCGTGATATTTCCCCATTGAGTGCCAGCACCGTAGCCACAGTCCGTATTGTTTGAGTTCCCGGCGGAGAACATGTGCATCAAGCCGGGGTTGAAAAAAGCTTGCTGATCCACCCGCTGCGTGATGGTCGTGTAGCCATTGTTGCAGCCATTAGAATAGGAAGAATTGGTGATCATCACAGAATCCACTTGGTGGAGGGACAAAGTGATGTCGGTGAACGCAGACTGGTAGTTTGTGAGATAAAAAAATGAACCCCAGGCAGCTCCCCTTGTGGTAGGATCAAGGTTTCCCGCACCGCCAAAGACCCCTGCGACCATGTCGCCATGTGTGCCACCGCCAGGACCTCCTGTCGCATTTTGATTGGTGCGTCCTTCAAAGTCTATGTGTGGACCAATGCCACCGTCGTCTCGCACGAGCACCTTAATCCCATCTCCATTGTAGTGTCTGCCCATGGGATGATCCGAAGCCAAGCTGTTGGATCGGTGGAGGGCCAGTGCGCGCAAGTCTTCGGGCTCGCCCGGATCTGGAATGGCTTCAATCCAAGTTACATATGGCAGCGAAGCCAAGACCGAAATCATGGAAGGAGGGCATTGAAGCTCAATTTGCTGGCCATCTCGTAACACGTCACCCGTAGCAAATCCCGCTTTTTGCAGAAGTCCCGCCAAGAAGGAAGGGTTTAGATTTTCGGGCACCTGCACAATCAGTTGAAGGTCTGTGCCCGCCCAGGCATGGTCAGGATAGTTTTCTTGGAAGAGCTGTTGGTGTAGCTTTTCGGAAGCAGGCAGGGGGAAAATGCTTCTCGCTTGATTCGCCAGCTGCGTCCTATTGACATCGACTGGAATGGACGCTAGCCACGTCCGATAGGGATAGTACTGAAGCAGATCGACCCCGAGGGCCGCTAGCGCATTTTTCTGTTCGCCAGAAGGTAGCTCATGAAACTGAATCAGTCGGAAATATTTTCCATTCACGACCTCTAACGGGGAAGGGGAGGAGCGCACAAATTCTTCGGAATTCGGAAGTGGATAGTACACCGAATGCCGCAGGTGAACTCCTTCAGCCGCCTGCTGTGCCCAGGAGGCAGCAGGGAGAAGGAAAAGGAGAAGAATAACGTGGGTAACAATTTTTTTCATGAAAATAGGATCTTGGGGAATAAGCAAAAGGATCGATGGGACGAACGAAAAGGATCGAAGGTGAAAATCGCGTGTTATTCATGGAATTCGTCTTAGCTATGGATCTTTGGCCCACCACGTTGATTTGGGCAGTCTAATGGAAATGTACCGCGTGGCATAAGCCCCTAAAATATAAAAAAAAGTCTATGTCAGGGGATTCTTCCAAATTCGGAAGATAGCGAGCTTGTGCTACAAATGAGGAAGAGCGGAGATTCGCTTCAGCCTTTCGGATATTATTGCAAATTCTTCATGGTATCGGTAAACACTTATGATCAAAGTGGAGGAGGGGTGGTACCTGTGATTTTCGGTGGGTTGTAAAGAAATTGGGATCGCGATACCACCAAACGGCACACTTGGCACAGCCGAAGGACGATTTCTCAATCAACCATTCACACGCTAAGC
This sequence comes from Bacteroidota bacterium, assembly GCA_036835375.1. Classification (GTDB taxonomy): domain Bacteria; phylum Bacteroidota; class Bacteroidia; order J057; family J057; genus JANQTF01. The sequence continues at coordinate 27,740 of DAITMB010000023.1, read as the reverse complement.
GATACAGAAAGGAACCTGCATCACATGCGATCCGATGAGCTGACTCATGAGTTGGCTTGAGAAATGTGTTTCCACCATGTTTTCACTTGGGCGCCCAAGCTGGGTGTTTTTTCTTCGAGGGTGGACAGGATATGATCTTTTTGCGCCATCGTAGCGCGGTATCCTTCTTCAAAAATTTCCTCAGATTTTTCTAATTCAAACAAACCATACTTGTCCGCCTTCGGTTCCACGATGATGTCGCACTGCTGAAGGCGAGGCGCTACATTTGACCACAGCGTCAGTTCCATCACACGCATCCCAATCTGGAGGAGATTGCCGAGGTTACTTTCCTGGTCCACCGGTGTCACATTCACGCCGATCACCCGCTGACACCGGTCAATGAGGGGCTCCACGGGGAGATTGTTCATGAATCCGCCATCGGCGTAGATGTGATCGCCGATCTTGATGCTTTTAAATAATATCGGAATGCTCGCCGAAGCCATCACCACATCAAAGAGGGTGCCCTCCGAAATGATCTCGCAAGTGCCTAGGCTGAGGTTGGTCACAGAGACAAATAGTGGTTTTTTCAAGCTGCTGAAGTCGTCCTTTCCGATGATCTCTGCCATAACTTCACGTAAATAGGAGTTGTCGGTCAGACCAATCGTGGGCATGGAGATCTTGAACAGCTTGCGGAGCGAAGATTTTTGGAAGGTCTCTAGAATTTCTCTGGGCTTCATCCCAAAAGCATAGAGAGTCCCAACAAGAGCCCCAGCGCTGGTACCAGAGATCACATCCGGGAACACACCGATTTCTTCCAAGGCATATAAGACGCCCGTGTGAGCGATGCCTCGGGTGCCGCCGCCAGAAAGCGCGATGCCAATGGGATGATTCATGGAGAGTAATATTAAGGATTCGTCTAAATTGAGCGTCGTAGGGAAGCAGATGTATTTCCAAAATTACCACGTCGTGCAAATAAATGACTCTCCGAGGAAATGGGCAAGCAGGGATGATTAGGGGGAAGAAAAATCTTTTCTGCGGTGAAGGGTCAATCACGGATATCCAACGCTGTAGGAAGTCAAATACGACTATTGGTCTAGTCAATGGCTGCTAGTGTCATTCCCTGTGAGGAGAATGTATTCACACCAATCGGGAATACCCAGAATGTGAAAATATTTAGAGATGCAGGAACATGTTATGGGAATTTACGCATTTTGGTTTTTTATGGCAAATAGATGTGAATTCGAATAAATTATAATACGTTGCTAGTTGACAAAAAGACTTTAGATGGTCGCGTTTCTGCAACGGGTCTTTATAAGCGCTATCTCTACGTCAGCCAACTCCTTAGAATGATACCTTCCGTTTTTTCCCTTCATAAAATAGGCAATGCCTCACATCGAAGGCAAAATGGCAATCGCTTTCTTTTCACATTCACGACTGTGGCTATGAAATATATCATTATCCAACTCCCTGTCGCTTTTGTACGCTTGTTGTTTTTCGCAAACAGTCGTATTTCGACACAAAACATTCTCACTTTTCGTCTCGATAGCACCTTTGCTCCGACAATTGAATTTACCTCACTTGTTACCATTACCCAGCTTTTTTATTCTTGTTGGGCCAGGCCATATTGAGTGAGATTCACCGATCAATATCAACAATTTCCAGAGATTAGGTATTATTTCGAAAGCAACAGTGGTCTAGTCTGGTTTAGATAGATTGCACGGAATTTTTTTGATAATTCTATATCGTTTCTATTTCAATTTCTAATCCATAAATAGTTGGAAGTGTATTTGCCTTCATAAACCAACCCTCCATCTTAGGGCTTTCTGCCAATCCTTTGGACAAGTTGGCGATTCTGCCCAAAGCCACCCCCATGTTTAGGACATTGATGATCGCTTAAGTTCATCTGGCAGAAAGAATATTTATTGCTTCCGACGTTGAATGGACAAAGTTGATATGTCTGCCTCTATTACTTTCATAAATAAAATCATTCAGGCTTTTGCTTGTGTAGGTAGAGAAGTCGCCGACAATAGCCAATCGAACACGGTAGGTCGAAAATTTCTGAAGAATTTCTCCTGCGATTCCAGTTGATAGATCAAAAAAACTAGGCGTAATGTTTGCATCATGAAGTATTATACCGTCAAAATATTGATAATATAAACTTCCTAATAAATCTATCCCGTCTTCAATATTGTGAATGATCGTTTCGTCCGAAATCACTTCGGCAATTTTTGCGCCTTGTACAATATGCGTTTCGATTATCATTTGGTGTTTGCTTTATTTTTGGCGGTGCCGTCCTTTTACTATGCCAGCTAGCGATTCGTGTATTTCCGCCAAAAGATCTGCAATCCATGGAAAAATAGGTTACCCAGCTGTGTGCTTCCCTGCACTGGAAAAGTCGCGAGGACTGGGCGATGTTGCGTGAGGGTGTGCTCTTCCCCCGATTCACAAGCAGTAATTGAAATATATTCTATGGCCCCGGCAAGATAGTTGTCATACCCGCTATAAGAAACACCATGATCCCACCTAGCGCCCCATCTGCTTCGTCTCAGATTGAAGCATCAGCGGGACAGCCACTGTTGCGGGTCGAGAAATCGCTTCGGTTCTTGGTAAATCATGAATTGCAGGACTGTTTCGCCGGAGCGCTCGTCGGTCTTCACGACGCCCAGCGATTGGCCTTGGCTCACCACAGTCCCCACAGCGACCGAGACGCGACCGAGGCCGGCATACACCGTGCGATATTTTCCGTGGGCCAGGATCACTGCAGATGCATTCCCGTTGGGCAAGCGCGGGATTCCCGTCACGGTTCCTCCGTGAATGGCGCGCACCTCTTCACCGATCTGTGTGCGGATCTGAATGCCTTCTTGCTGGACTTGATTGCCGTAGTCATCTTCCTTTTTGCCGAATTCCTGCGTCATGACCCAGCTTCCGGGCCGCAAGGGCCAGGGCAGCTCACCGCGAGAACGATGGAAGCTGGTGCCGTGATCGACTGCTTCCGCAGGTAGCGGCTCAGGATCGGAAGACTTCGTGCCGCTACCCACTTGAGATTCGAGCAGAGAAGCCAGGGCTTTTTGTTGCGCATTGGACTGCTGGGAGATTGGCTGTCGCCGAACGACCTGTTGCACATTGGCTTGCACCAATCGATTGTCCTTGAGAAGAACGGTCTCGCGCTCTTTTTCCTCCCGTAGCCGATGGAGCAGGGTCAGTGCATCAGTCACCGCCTGTCTGTTTTGGGCGAGAAATGCTTGGTTCTTGGCGAGGGCACTCGTCTGGCGCTCGCAGTATTTTGATAGTTGGCGATAGTAAAGTATGCGATAATATGCCTCGCTGAGGCTGCCAGATGACAGAATGGAGAGCCACACCTGGTCGTAGCGGGAATATTGATAGAGCGACCGAATGGCTGCGCGGTAATTTTCGCGAATGAGTACCAACCGCTGATCGAGGAGGCACATGTGCTCATCCAGTGTGTCGATTTGGCGCTCGTGGTGGTAAATTTCCTGAGCGAACACGGCCAGCAGTTGCTCGCGAAACTTGATTTGCTGACCCAGCATCGCCAGCTCCGAGGGCGTGCGCTCGCGTCGCGCTTGCGTCTCGGCAAGCAGATGGTCGATCAACCGAATCTTGCCCTCCAATTCGTCTCGATTGGGGGCTACTTGGGCCTGAAGGGGCTGGAGCAAGGGAACTAGGCACAGGCAATAAGCCAGAAACCTAACGGCAGGTTGTACGAGTGTATCCACGGGGGACTTCAAAGCTGACAATGTTTTTTTCTTCGTCGAAAGATACTTTCCTGTGAGTAAAAGTGACCGACAATTCATCGGCCCCTGTTACATCCACGGCGGCTTGCTGAGGGTACCACGCGCCGGGGCCTTTGGCGAAATCCGAATACCCGAGGGTGACCGAGCGCTCCTGGGCAGCATCCTGAGCGAAGAGTTTCACCAGCTTGGCTATGTCGGCTTCCAGCTCATATATGAAGTGCATGCCCGCTGCATCCCCTTCGAGGATCTTAGGACTGCCTCTCCGCTGCGTAGCCACCATGTCTTCAGGGATGGGGTGATACTCGCCCAAGAGAATGTCTTGGAGCAGGCCGAAATCTGCGGGAAGCCCTACGGTCTCCTTTGCAATGCTGAAGTCACAAGCAATCAGCTCGCTGTTGATTCGGTCCTGAATGAAAATAGAATCCGGAGTGATCATGATGCGGGCAGCTTCGATGAGCTTGATCAGCCGGATCATGATCATGCTGTCCTTCACGATATCGATGCGGTAGGAAGCGTTGAGGTTGTTCATGCCCCCTTCTGGGTAGTGCAACTTGACTCGCCCCGAAAAGCTCGCCGTCTCGAACACAAGTCGTTCGTTGAGGGCTCGCTCTTCCACGACCTTCCAATTGGTGCCGGGCGTGGTGATGTCTTTGATGGATTTGCATCCCCCCAACCACACAAAGCATGACAGAAGGAGGACCAGCAGGCGAAGGTTCATGAAGGAGTAATGGAGGGTATAGGGAAAAAACGAGGGAGAATCTCGGAATGATCTATCGTACTAATACTTCGATCCAAGTCGTCGGTCGGAGCAGGTGACGTTGATCGGTGTTTGCCGACATCACGCTGTCTCAGGACTTCATCCTTAGCCTGTGGCAAAGTCCGTGCAAAACTAACCCGAAACAGGAGCAGAAGTCATAAAACTCGCTTCAGCGGTAAGAATTCAGGTCGTTGTTGATCCTGTGCTCGCTTGGTTGAGCAAATGTTTGAGAATCAATTGTCTAATTAGTCCGTGATAGCGTGAATGCGGAGAAAGCACCAGGCAATTGTTTCAAGGATTCCGAAGATAAGTCTCAATGTCAATGTTGGCGCCCGCATCGACAGCTTTCTTCAAAGAACTTTTGGCCTCTTGGTCTTTCCCAAAGACCGACTCCAGTCGCCCTTTGAGCAGCCACCATTCAGCGACATTGGCTTGGTCGGTGGCTTGTGTGAGGAGCTTGAGAGCCTCTTGCGCTTGCCCGTTTTTCCACAGCACAAATCCTAGCAGCGCTTGACCAGCGGGGTGGCCATTCGCTTCGTGATATTTCCGGGCATCCTTTAGGTGATCGTTTCCCGAATTGCCCACCAAAGCTTGGACCCAGGCGGCATGGCTTAGCACAAATAAATCTTTGGGGGCCAAGAGCAAGGCTTTGTTGAGCAATATTTGTGCTGATTCCCGTTCATCGGTGGTGGCCAGCACCCGTGCGTGCGCTGCGAGGGCTTGCGCCAAGAGAACTTTGTTGTCAGGGTCGGTCAGGGCGATCTTTTCAAATGCACGGCTCGCCGCAGCATACTGGGCCTGCGCTGCGGCAGACACACCGAAATAGAATAGCACCTCTTCCTGATTGGGGAAGTATTCTCTAGCCTCTCGACTGTCTTGGTACAAATGATCGTAGCGACCGTTGGCAAATGACAGTTGTAACAACTGTTTCCAGGCTTCGAACGAGAGAGGATTGGCTTGGAGAGCAGTTTGTAGAATGCTTCTGGCACTGTCTGCTGGTTGTTCGCTGAGCATCACGCGAGCGCTCAGGGCTGTTACGGTCGCTTCTTCCGGATGCGTTTTCTGGAGAACGGCTAAAAGTTCACGCTGGGTGGAAGATTGATCTTTTTCACTTTCCATGGTCAACTCAAGATAGCGCACTTTCCAGCTCGGATCGAGGAGCGGATTGGCAAACGCCTGGAGCATGAGCGCCTTAGCCTCTTCTTCTCTACCGCCGCGTCGGTAGGATTCTGCGAGCAACACTTGCACCTGGCCACTGCTAGGGTCTGCTTCCATCCAGTCGATCAACGATGCCTCTGACCTGATCTCATCGCCGATCTTGGTCAACGCACGATAGCGCCTCTGTTGAAATTCGGGATTGCTCGGATCCATATCCACCAAGAGCGTAGCCACCTTGACGGCCTCTTCAAAGCGGTCGAGTTCGAAGAGCCACTGATACTGAAGCAAAAGACTTTGGGGGGAGCTACCGATTTTGTCATGGAGCTGATCGAGGGTGCCTAGGGCTTTGGCAGTCTGGCCGAGCCGCTGCTGAAACATAGCGAGTTGAATCCAATCCGAACCTGTTTGAGGGCTTTTTTGGATCAAGGCGAGCTGCTCGTCCTCGGCTTTGCGAAGGTTGCCTTGGCGTTCATATACCTGAATCAAGAGCCTTCTATACCAGAGATTGTCCGGTTCTGCGCCCAAGGCAGCCAAAGCCAAGCTTTGCGCATTGCGGTAGTCGCGCTCTTCGAGGCGAATGCGGGCCAGGTTATAGCTGGCGGCGTGATGATCGGGTTTTGCTTGGAGCACCTGCGAAAAGTTCTCAGCAGCGGCGCTCAAGTCCCCGCGCATGAGAAAGGTGCAGGCATCCACATATTGTTCATCAATCGAAGTTCCCCCTTCATTTGGGAAAAGCAATCCGGGTCGAGACTGAACAGGAGGCGTAGGAGCTTTCGCGCTTTTGCTGCTTTTGCAGCTAGCCAAGAGCAGAAGGCTTGCACATAATACCAAGAGCTGTCGTTGCATGGGCTTGTATTGGGGGAGCGTGTTCAGGTGCCAGAGTGACCAAAGCCGCCTGTGCCGCGCGTGGTGTCGTTCAATACGGTAACTTCCTCCCAGGTGATTCGTTCGTAGCGAGCAATGACCATCTGGGCAATGCGTTCTCCGGGCTGAATCTCGCAGGCTTCCCGACTGAGGTTGATCACAATCAGATGAATTTCGCCACGGAAATCGGCATCGATGGTGCCGGGACTGTTGACCAGCGAGAGTCCCTTCTTAATGGCAAGCCCGCTTCGAGGGCGAATCTGTGCTTCGAATCCTTCGGGTAGTTCAATGAAAATTCCCGTAGGAACCATGACCCTGTCTAGGCTTTCCAGTCTGAGGGGCTGCGCGAGATGAGCACGCAAGTCTAGCCCTGCCGAATGAACTGTGGCATATTCGGGAAGCGGAAAGGGAGAATGATTGATGATGCGAACGACTTGCATGAGCGAAAAATACACATTTCGGGCGGAGAAGCGAGCACGCACCCGTCCACATTTGCCCCAAACCCCGAATGCCGCTGGAATTACCGTTCAGCTGATATTTTCGCCCGTTCGGAGTTGTGGCAAATGGAGCGCAAGGTTTTTCCTTACTTTGCGGCAGATTCCACAAGCGCGGTAGGTACTTTTCTGCTGAGTTCAGGCCTCGCTTCGTGATGAGGATATGATCTACTACACTGCGAAAGGTTCTTTGAAAAGATTGATAATCAGGAAGGTAGAGAAGATCTTGAAAGATTGTAAATGAATTTTTTCGTTACTTACCGTATCATCCTTGAGCCATGCAGTCCATCGTCATTGGATCTCTCAAGTTTCCTTTTCTGATTTTCTTCTTTGTTGGGAAGGTTGGGTTTCAATGATGACTTATTGCGCTCATTTCCTCTCGACTTTTTTTTTGTAAGCATTTATTCCCTTCCTCCGTTCTCGCTCCCTGTTGTGAGGGACTTGGGCAGAGGTGATACCCACGAGCCGCGCATGAGCGAACACATTCACCCCATCTTTGACAAAATCCTCCAACGAGAGGACCACGAATCTTTTCTCAAACAACGCAGCGTGGTGGTCTGGATGACAGGCCTTTCAGGTTCTGGTAAAAGCACCATCGCGCAAGCCCTGGAGCGCAGGTTGCATGACACAGGCTATTTTACCAAGCTGCTGGATGGCGACAACATCCGGGTAGGGTTGAACAAAAATTTGGGCTTTTCGGAGTCAGATCGCCTCGAAAACATTCGTAGAATCGCCGAAGCTGCCAAGCTCTTTTTGGATGGCGGTATCATCACGCTTTGTTCTTTCGTGAGTCCTACGCACGAGATTCGTCGTATGGCGGCGGAAATCATCGGGCCAGAAGACTTCCTGGAGGTGTATGTCAATGCACCTTTGGAAGTATGTGAGGCGCGGGATGTCAAGGGACTCTACCAAAAGGCCCGCGCCGGCATGATCAAAGATTTTACAGGCATCGACAGTCCTTTTGAGGCACCTGAGGCACCATTTTTGGAGCTAAAGACCGATCGGGAGGATCTTGTCGCCAGTGTGGAACGACTTTGGGAGGGATTACTCCCAAGGATTCAGCGGGGTGTCCCCGCATAGGTTTATTTGTTGTCATCATTATTCATTTTGATTTCAGACCAAGCGAAGCCAATGGATTACAGGCTCAGTCAACTGAAACAGCTCGAAGCCGAGGCCATCTACTTGATCCGCGAAACTGCGGCTCAGTTTGAGCACCCGGTACTGCTCTTTTCCGGCGGAAAAGATTCTATCACCCTTGCTTGGCTTGCTCGCAAGGCCTTTTGGCCTGCCAAGATTCCCTTCCCGATGTTGCATGTGGACACGGGCCACAACTTTGAGGAGACCATCGAGTTCAGAGACCAATTTCTCTCTGGTATGGGTGCCCGCCTCATTGTTGCCTCTGTGCAGGACAGCATTGATCAGGGCAAAGCCCAAGAGGAGAGAGGACCTAACCCGAGCCGCAATGCCCTCCAAAGCATTACGTTGCTCGATGCACTCGAGACCCACAAGTTCGATGCTGCCCTCGGTGGTGCTCGCCGCGACGAAGAAAAAGCCCGTGCCAAGGAGCGCTTCTTCTCCCACCGCGATGAGTTTGGCCAGTGGGAACCCAAAAACCAGCGCCCCGAACTCTGGGATCTCTTCAATGGCTACAAGCGAAAAGGAGAGCATTTCCGCATTTTCCCGCTCAGCAACTGGACCGAGTTGGACGTGTGGATGTATCTCATGGAGCAAGAAGTGCCCCTCCCTAACCTCTATTTTGCACACATGCGCCGGGTCGTAGAGCGCGACGGTGTGCTGCTGGCAGAGAGCCCTTACATTGCTTTGGGCAAAGGAGAAAAGTACGAAGAGCGAATGATCCGCTTCCGAACCATTGGCGATGTCACCTGTACCGGCGCTGTGGAGTCCGATGCTCACACCATTCCCGCCATTATTGAGGAGATCGCAACGACCCGCACGACCGAGCGCGGTGGCAGAGCTGACGACAAGCGTTCTGACAGCGCGATGGAAGACCGCAAAAAAGCGGGGTACTTCTAGCCCCGGCCTTGTAGTCAACTATCAGCACGGTCGCCCACAGACAAAGACAGTGAAATTCCTTCGGCGAACGCCAGCCCAACAGCTTAGGTGATTCCTTTGAATGAAGGATTTTCTTGATCTGGTCCCTGGGTGCTCCTTCAAATTCTCCCAACTCAAATTCGACATTCGACAATGGATTTGCTCAGATTTTCCACCGCAGGCTCTGTAGATGACGGGAAAAGTACCCTCATCGGACGTTTGCTTTACGATACCAAGACCGTCTTTCAGGACCAGCTCGATGCCATTCAGCGCACCAGCGACGCCCGGGGCGACGATTATCTTGACTTGGCGTTGCTCACCGACGGCTTGAAGGCTGAGCGTGAGCAGGGGATCACGATTGATGTGGCGTATCGCTACTTTGCCACGCCCCGCCGCAAGTTCATCCTTGCCGACACGCCAGGACACATCCAGTACACCCGCAACATGGTCACCGGGGCCTCCACGGTGAATCTCGCCATCATTCTCATTGATGCACGCCACGGCGTGGTGGAGCAGACTCGCCGCCATAGCTTCATCGCTTCGCTGCTGGGAATCAAGCACCTTGCTGTCTGCGTCAATAAAATGGACCTCGTCAACTACGAGGAAGCTGCCTACCGCAAGGTGGTGGAGCAATACGAGCAATTTGCCTCCAAGCTGCAAGTGCCCGACATTCGCTTCATCCCGATCAGCGCACTTCGCGGCGACAACGTGGTGGATCGTTCGGAGTTCATGCCTTGGTATGAAGGTTCTCCGCTCCTCTACACGCTGGAGACCGTCCACGTAGGCAATGACTACAATCATGTGGACAGCCGATTTCCGGTGCAGTATGTCGTTCGCCCTCAGTCCGACGAATACGTGGATTACCGCGGCTACGCAGGACGCGTGGCAGGTGGGGTGTTCAAGCCTGGTGATGAAGTGATGGTGTTGCCTTCTGGATTCACCTCCAAGATCAAATCGATCGACACGCCCGAAGGTCCACTCAGCGAGGCGTTTTCGCCCATGTCAGTGACCATGACCCTGGAGGACAACATTGACATCTCGCGCGGCGATATGATCGTGAAGCCAGAAAATCAGCCCCGCATGAGCCAGGACATCGACTTGATGCTGTGCTGGATGAACGACAAGCCGCTGGTCATCAACGGAAAATATCGCATCAAGCACACCACCCGCGATGCACGCTGTGTGGTGAAGGAGGTGAAATATAAGGTGAATGTCAATGATCTCCACCGTGAGGAAGGCGACGCCACCATGAAGCTCAATGATATTGGACGTGTTCAAATCCGCACCACTGTGCCGCTGCTCAACGATCCCTACAGCCGCAATCGCGGAACTGGATCGGTGATTCTGATCGACGAATTCACCAATGAAACAGTCGCTGCAGGAATGATACTGTAATGAACTTCATTCATTCGTCTGAATGAGTGGATCGGCATCAGACCTTCGGCGATAGCGTATCTACGCTTCCGGGAGCTTTGTAAAAGGAAGGAGACGAAGCCTTTGCGGCAGTGTGAACTGATGAATGAGGGTGGGGCTTCGTTTTCTTTCCGGTATTTTCTTTTGCTGCATTTCGCTGTTTTTTCCTAAAGTTTTCTACAAAAGTAGAAGCACGGAGGACGGTCGTGAGTGAGGAGTAAAATTTTCTTTTTTCGGAAAGAAGAGGGTTGGTGCCATGTCAGGCGAAGAAGTTGTAGAGAAGTTCAAAATACTGGAAGGAGGAATGTTTTGCGACCCGAAGAGCTGGAGAGGAAGGGGGTAAATATGGTCCCTTTCACTTCTCTGCCAGCTAGCAAGTTGCAAAGCCAGAATGCTTGAGTGAGGGCGTAAGATATTGGATTTCAGCTATTTTCTTCTGTTGGCCGGCCACCTTTTGTATGACCATTGTCCCCGGACTTTCCTTCACGGTGGCTATTTGTTTCCTTTGAGTGGTTTTGCGTGCTTCCCGGCGCTGAATACCGAAAGATTTGATTGGGAAATTGCCGGGAGAAATCCTTTGGAAGGAGGTTGGCGGCCATTCATGATCAGATTGTCACTGTTCGGCAATGCTCGCCTTCTGCACTTGTTCTTTGGCGCTATTTTTGGCTGGACGAATACTCGAAGAAACTAACATTTCCTCATTCGCCCTTTTTCTCTTATTCCTCATTGTCTCGCCCTTCATCATGAATTCGCAACACATACTTTACCTATTGACCCTGTCTTTGATCCTCAGCCTCAGTGGATGCTTGTCGAGCAAAGAGACCAACATCTTTCAGGAGGGGAACTTCAAAAAAGGGGAGCCGACCCTGGTGATCAATAAAATTCCTGTGTATCGGCTGCAGGTCCATGATGTGGTGTCGATTCGGATTCGTTCGCTGGATGTAGATAATGTGGAGTATCTGACGTTAGAGACACAGGGCATATTCAATGTCAATGCTGCTGCGGCGTTCATGACTGGCTATTCCATCAATGACTCGGGGAACATTTACATGCCGGCGATCGGTAACGTATCTCTGGTTGGTCTCACCCTCGACGAAGCCCGCTCCAAAATTCAAGATCGTATCAGACAGACCCATATAGGCGACGCAACAGTGTTTGTGACACTGGTGAGTTTCAAAGTCTCGGTGTCCGGGGAAGTCAACAATCCGAACCAATTTTATGTGTTCAACAATCAGTTGAATATCATGGAAGCCATTTCGATGGCGGGTGGATTCACGGATTTTGCCGATCGGGCAAATGTCAAGCACATCCGGCAAACGAGCAGGGGCAATGAGGTCACCATTCTGGATATGCGTAGCACGGCCTTGCTTTCCTCCCCATACTTCTATCTTTTGCCCAACGACCTAATCGTTGTGGACATGCTCAAGCAAAAGAATCAACGGTCTAATCTTAGCACGCTGATCATTGTCAACACCGCCGTAAGTGCCATATCTGCAACCATCGCCATCTTGACTCTGATTGAGCGCAGGAATATAGATCCAGACGGCGTAGATTGATTGTATCGCATTCCCCATCAGCTATCTGGCTAACAGCCGTTCTTCTTTTAATCTTTCATCGCCATGTTTCAAACTCAAAAAGGCCTCGGAAATCCATACGGAGAAGATACCATCGACATCAAGGCGCTGCTCATGCGCTTCCTGAAGCGCTGGTATTACTTTGTGATAGGCATCACGCTTTGCGGTGCTTTCGGGGTATATAAGATTTATTCTGCCGAAAAAATCTTTCAAGTCAAAGCCAAGGCCATCTTGGCCAACCCCACGGGGACGCAACTTGCTTCGGACAAGAACTTGCCCCACATGAGTCTGCTCTATGAAAATTCTTCGGTAGATGATAAGATTGGTGTACTCACCTCTTACAACTTGATACACGAAACGGTGAAACGGCTTCCGCTGGGTGTATCCTACTTCAGCAAAGAGCCGCTGAGAAAGCGAGAAGTTTTCTGGGGAGCGCCTTTTCAGATTCAGCTTGACTCTGCCCACCCACAGTTGGTCTATTTGGACATTTTTGTGAAGCGCGAAGGGGATCAAGTACGGCTCAGAGCCAAAGGGAGCAAGACCTGGCTCACAGACCTAAAAACAGGCAGAGGCATTCGGGAACTCGAAGACTTCGAGTTGGAGGAGACCTTCGCCGTGGGACAGACCTATGAGTCCCCCCTGCTAAAATTTGACATCGTATATGACGATGCTTGGGAAACCTATCCCGACAAGGAATATTACTTCCATATCAACACAGCAGAAGGACTTGTGGCCATGTTTCAGGAGACCTTGAAAATAGGCGTAGCAGGCGAGTTATCGAATATCATCAACATTTCAATGGAAGGCCCCGTGGTGGACATTCAAAAAATGTTCATCAATGAGTTGCTCGAATCCTACAAGCGCAAGGAACTGGCCGAAATGAGGAGCCTTGGAAATAAAACCGTGGTTTACTTGGATTCACTGATCTCGGAATTGTCGGGCGAAATCAAAGTGGCCAGAAATGAAATCACTGCTCAAATGAGTCAGGGCATTGATGCCACCAATACAGATGCGTCGCTCCTTGGGGCGCTCAATGTACTGGAATCTTCTTATGGGGAGAACCAAGCCCAACTTTCTTACTATACCGGGATTCAAAAAGCACTTGAAAATAGTAGTCCCGAGGCAACGCTTCAACTTCCCACTTCTTCGCTCGGAAAATCGGACCCTGGCTTGGCGGCTTTGATTGCTTCGCTGGAAGAGCTTCAGCAGCAGAAAGCTTCGATGCAGATGTCAGGCACACGGGGTCCCACCTGGGAGCTCAATGAAAATAAAATTCAAAACACCCGGCGATCCATCACAGCGAATGTGAGCAGTAGCATTGATGGATTGAAAATCTTGCTGGAGAATCAACTCAAGCAGATCAATGACATACGGGTCAAGCGTGGAATGCTCCCACGCCAGCGTGCCAACATCGAGATGACTTCTCAGGACAAAGATTTTAAGACAGAAACTCTCCTCAAGCTCGAAGCCCGGAAGCTCGAAGCTGCACTAGCGGTAGAAAAAGCATCGGTCGATATCGAAATTCTGGAGGATGCTAGGATGGACGGATCTGCGCCCATCAAGCCCAAGAAACCGCTCATTTTGCTGATCTCCGTCTTTTTGGGTGCTGTTTTGCCGCTGGGGTTAATCATCATCCAAGACTTCTTTGACAATCGAATCGCCAGCCACGAGGACATCCAGAGTAGCACCAACCTGCCTGTGCTGGGCTTCATCGCTCGCCACGACCGGAATAGCAACTACATCGTGCCGAAGGACAGCCGCACAGCTTTGGCAGAGTCTTTCCGATCCATCCGCATCAAGATGCAGTACCTCAATGACAATGTCCATCAGCAGGTCATCGGGGTCACCTCTTCGAGCTCAGGGGAAGGAAAAACCTTCTGTGTGACCAACATCGCTGCGGTGATGGCCCAGGCTGGCAAAAAGACCCTGCTCATCGACATTGACTTGCGCCGCCCTCGGGTCACCCGCTACTTCGATAACAAAGATGGCCTCGGACTCTCCAATTATCTCTCAGGAGAAGTAGATGACATTCCGGCCATCGTTGCCCACACCCACATCGAAAACCTCGATGTGATTCACTCGGGTCCCGTGGCCACGAACCCCCTCGACCTCATCGCGACTGACCGGATGAATCACCTCATGGAGGTATTTCGCGAGCAATACGACCACATTGTGATTGATGCGCCGCCGCTCGGCCTGGTCTCGGATTACCTCATCATCATGAAGCTCACTGACTTCAACATCTACGTGGTGCGCGACAGCTCCACAACCATTGAGTCCCTCAAGATGATCAATGAGCTGTATGACAACCAGAAGATCAAAAACATTGCAATGCTGATCAACGACGTCAAGTCCGTCTCCGCTTATGGTTACATTGATAAGCACTACGGTTACGGAGACTGACCCGCCAGATCCAGTTCATTTCTTCCCATCAGCATACATGGCCAGGCCAGGGCGCCGAAGTTTCACAGAAATTCGGAGGCTTGCAGGACCTGTTTGGAGCCATGGTTGGTACTTTTCTCCATCAGCCTATTTCAGTTTTTCAGTTACCTTCTTATGAAAAAAGCGTTCATAACGGGCATCACAGGTCAGGACGGTTCATTCCTGACAGAATTCTTGCTAGACAAAGACTACGAAGTTCATGGGATCATTCGGCGGGCTTCGGTATTCAATACCGAGCGTATCGAGCACCTCATGGGCAATCCCCGGCTTCACCTCCATCACGGAGACCTTGCAGATAGTGCCAACCTCAATAAGCTCTTGGGGGAAATTAAGCCAGATGAAATCTATAACCTCGGTGCACAAAGTCATGTGAAGGTCTCCTTCGAAGTGCCCGAGTACACTGCACAAGTAGATGCCCTTGGCACCCTGCGTCTGCTTGATGCGATGCAGAATCTGTGCCCCAATGCACGTTTTTACCAGGCTTCCACTTCGGAGCTATATGGTCTGGTGCAAGAAATCCCGCAGACGGAGACTACGCCCTTCTACCCACGCTCACCTTATGGCGTAGCGAAGCTGTATGGTTTCTGGATTGTGAAAAACTTCCGCGAATCCTATGGCATGTATGCCTGCAATGGCATCCTCTTCAACCATGAGTCAGAGCGCCGCGGAAAGACCTTCGTTACCCGCAAAATCACCACCAACCTCGCTGAAATTTCCGTGGGTCTGCGCGACGTACTTCGTCTCGGCAACATGGATGCACAGCGCGACTGGGGTTATGCCAAAGAATATGTGGAAATGATGTGGCTGATGTTGCAGCAGGACGAGCCCGAAGACTTCGTCGTGGCAACCAACCGGATGTACACAGTGCGCGACTTCGTGGAGCGCGCTGCCAAGCACGTAGGATTTGACATCGTGTGGAAAGGGGAAGGCGTGGACGAAAAAGGATACGACCGGGAAACGGGCCGCCTCATTGTCGAGATTGACCCTCGCTATTTCCGCCCCGCTGAGGTAGAACTTCTCATTGGCAATCCCGCCAAAGCCAAGGAAAAACTCGGCTGGGAACCCAAAGTCATGATTGACGAACTGGTCGAAATCATGATGACTCACGACATCAAAGAAGCTAAAAGCAAACTTTTCCATGCACAAAACAGCTAAGATTTACGTCGCTGGCCATCGCGGCATGGTAGGCTCTGCCATCGTGCGCAAGCTCAAAAGCCTGGGATTCGATCAGATCGTCACCAGAACCTCTTCCGAGCTTGACTTGCGCGACCAGGCTGCCGTCGCCGACTTCTTTGCTCAAGAACAGCCCGAGTATGTGTTTCTCGCAGCGGCCAAGGTGGGTGGCATTGTCGCCAACAATACTTACCGCGCAGAGTTTCTCTACGATAACCTCATGATGGAAGCCAACATCATCCATCAGGCTTATTTGAATGAGGTTACCAAGCTATTTTTTCTGGGAAGCTCTTGCATCTACCCGAAGTTTGCCCCGCAGCCCATGAAGGAGGACCATCTTCTTACGGGGATTTTGGAGCCGACGAACGAGCCTTACGCGATCGCCAAAATTGCCGGAATCAAACTCTGTGAAGCATACCGCGATCAGTATGGGTGCCAATTCATCTCTGGCATGCCTACGAATCTCTACGGCCCGAACGACAACTATGACCTGAAAAATTCACACGTGCTGCCTGCACTAATCCGCAAGTTTCACGAAGCCAAGACCCAAGGCGCAGCTTCGGTAGAAATCTGGGGAGATGGCTCTCCGATGCGGGAGTTCATGCATGTCGATGACCTCGCAGAAGCTTGCCTTTTCCTCATGGAAAACTACGATGGGAAGCAGTTTGTGAACATCGGAGTGGGGGAGGATGTCTCCATTCGCGATCTAGCGCTCACTGTGCAGGAAGTGGTAGGATTTGAAGGAGACCTCGTCTTCGATACGACGAAGCCTACCGGGACGCCGCGCAAGCTCATGGATGTGACAAAGCTTCACGCGCTGGGCTATCGGCATCAGATTGGTCTCAAAGAAGGGATCGAGCAGGTGTATCAAGACTTTCTGTCTCACCAAGACAAGTATGTCGCAGGAGAGCGGGTGGTAGCAGGTTGATCCAGTAGCCGCTGAGGCTGCCCTTGGACCTCCTCTGGAACCATTCGGCAACAAATACAATCGCCCACGATGGAGAAGCGTCTCTTTCGTGGGCGATGTTTTATCAGATCCAATCAATTCAGACCCAATCTCAGTTCCTTAGAACGGTGCTCTTCGTGCAGGATGTGTGTCGCGAGGAGACGTGATTTTTTAGTTTGAGAATTTGGCAGCAGTGAATTTTGGAATCTTTGCTACGCTATGGATACATTCAGAGAATTCATCGAATCATATACTGCCGTTCCGCCCGTCGATTGGCAGGCAATTTCCCGCTGCTTTGAGAGCCGGATCATTGAAAAAGACGAACATCTTTTGATGGAGGGCGAAATTTGCCGACACTTCTATTTTCTCGAAAGTGGGTTGCTTCGATATTTTATCAACAAAGACGGGACGGAAGTGACCAAATTTTTTACCGAAGCACCGTATTGCTTTACCTCGCAGGCAAGCTTCACAGCGGAAAAGCCTTCCGCCGAAAATATCCAGGCTTTAGAACGATCGATGATCTGGCAGACAACCCTAGCGCAAGCCACCGACTTATTGGTGCTCAAAAGCTGGAATACGTTTGTCCGCAAACTGATTCAAGAAGTGCAGTACTACACAGAAGAGATCTTGCTGGAAATCCAGACAGAGACCGCTGAATATCGATATGAAAAACTGCTACAAACAAATCCGGCCTTTGTGCAGCGAGTAGCGCTGAAACACTTGGCCTCGTACCTCGGTATCGCGCCGCAATCGCTCAGCAGAATCAGAAAAAGAATGTTAGGAAAGGATCGAAGGTAACATGGGTGCAGTGGAGAGATCGGCGTAGCTGAGAAATTTGGAGCATCAAACTGACAATACGATGAAACAAGTTTTTTTCCTCGCCTCCATCCTCCTATCCATGACAGCTAGGGCCCAGTTCACAAACTACCACTTTTGTCACACCGATAGCACCGGGGCATCAAGCGACAAAATCTGGGAGCTATGGACAGATGTTCCCAACTGGAAGCTGTGGGACAAAGGCTTGAAAAGTGCCTCACTTGAAGGCGATTTTGTGGTGGGCGCGAAGGGAGTTCTCCTTCCTGACAAGGGTCCCAAGTCAACATTTGTGGTCACTGAACTCCTCCCCAATCAATCTTATACCTTCCAAACCAAAATCCCCTTAGGCTGGCTCATCATTCAGCGGACACTGGAGCAGAAACAAGGAAGGACCTACTTTACTCATGAAGTGGAATTCACTGGGCCGTTCAAAAAAATATTGGGGAAGCGGCTGGGAAAAAGGTATCGGTCAATGCTGCCAGAGGTCATGGGAGAGATAAAACGCATCGCAGAAAGTCGTTGAGATGGTTCATCCGATGCTTCATTAGCCCGAAGGACCTTCAAGGAGAGTTTCCGAAGGTCGATATTTTAATTGTCCTCCTATTCTCACCCACCTCACTGTATCATGACATCTCTTCATTTGGTTTATTTAGCAAACATCGTCGTGGCAGGTTGGATCGGCGTTTCTTCTTTGTTTTTTCCAAAAATCGCCTCTGCTACGGTATTTCAGAATGTGTATCCAGCGACTGATGTCATCAGACTGGTTGGCAGCTTGTGGTTGGCGATTGCACTGCTGTCAGTGCTTGCACTCTGGCGGCCCTTGAGCTTTTTGCCTGTGTTGCTGCTTCAATTACTTTACAAAGGATCGTGGCTGCTGGTGGTAGCCATGCCTGCTCTGGGCCACCGTCAGGCGTTTCCGACGGGAATGGCCATTTTTTTCTTAGTATGGGTTGTGGTTTTGCCCTTTGTGATTCCGTGGTCAACCTTGGGTCCCTTAGCCTGCCCCAGCAGAACTGAATAATTTCAGCCGCTCAACGATCATTTCTAACGCGGAGGTTGGTCCCATCTTCTTCGGGATGAAGCTCTAGGAGCAAGATTCGGCGGCCGTGGCCAACGATGAAGGCTTTGCGGTCGGAGATGGGGGCAGCTTCATAAAGAGAAGATGTGGCAGCACGCACCTTGAAGTCATAGTTCGTCAGCGTGGCGTTCGGGGAGATGATCGCGCCGTTGTAAGCGAGCAAATACATCTGGTCGCCCAGAGGCAACAAGCCCCAGATACATCCGTCTCCAGGGAGCGCCAGCGGGCTGTCTCCTCGTTT
The DNA here is from genome assembly GCA_036835375.1 of Bacteroidota bacterium. Taxonomy (GTDB): domain Bacteria; phylum Bacteroidota; class Bacteroidia; order J057; family J057; genus JANQTF01. The sequence continues at coordinate 9,001 of DAITMB010000023.1, read as the reverse complement.
GCCAACCAACCCGTTATGACTGTATCGAATCCCTTTAGCACCGGCATACCACATTTCCCCATCGTGGAGGCGGATGTGATGCACTAAACCGGGAAGACTTCCCTGCCGCTGAAAGGTGTGCGCATCGTCGATGCTGGAAAAAAGCTGGGAATTCACGCCGTTGAAAGCGACGGCGTACACCTCATTTTTGGTTTCGTCGTAGGCGAGACTGAAGGTAAACTGCAGCGCATGCTTCCACACGAACTCAGGGGCTTGCAGCAGTTCAGCGTCAATCTTGGCGATAAAACCTCTTGGAATGGCGATTTTGCCTTTTTTGGCGATCCGATGATTGCCACCGGCCACGACCAAAGAGCCATCTGTGAGGACCACGAGATCATAAAAGGTAAGTTTGTCAAATCCCTGCTTGCCGTAGTCAGAGTGAATCCAGGTATCTCTTGCGCGATCGTAGCGAAAGATAGTACCTTGATCGGCAGCGATATAGACGTATCTGCCAGCGGGCACGATCTTGAGTATGTGGCGCGTGGGGCCGGGCATGCGCAGGGTGGAGACGTTTCCGAGGGTGTCGAGGCACTTGAGGACGCCATTTTCACCTCCGACCCAAAATTCATTGTGGTCAATTCGGGCGATGTCGTAGTAGCTGCTGTCAGGCTGATTACCGGGCTCGATGGTCCGAATACTTTGAGCATGGACAGTGATCCTCGGAAAGAAACAAGCGCTTAAAAAGAAAATCGTAGTCAGCGTAATACATCGGATCATGACGGATGGATTGAACTTTGAGTAGATGAGGGTAATTCTACATCCAGTACGGGAAACCACGCGTGCAGCCCTGTTCCTGTGATCCATCTTCTACCATGCGTGTCGAATGCGGGTGCAGTCTCCGAAATTAGGTATTTTCTTTATCAGGAATTGAAAGTTAAGTCCTGAGTTTGAAATCGACACTGACCCAGCCATGATTTACCTCGATGAACGTAGCGATATTATTCTGATATTGGTAATAATTTACGTCACCAGAAGGCAAGGTCAAGGCAATTCGATTGTCTTCTTGTTTTTCGACTTTCAAGAATGTGCCCCATCGCTCTGAATACACTTCGCGCATCAATCGCGGATCCACCCAGTACATATTGTTCACTGAGTGCCTGATCTGGGGCGCATTGACCGACCATTCTTCCCCATCTCGCTCCATCTTGTAGGCGTTGCCCGCACGATAGCCATTGGTGCGGCTGGCCAGCTCTCCGTCCCGATAGGTCTCCGCGACGGAGCGGGTGAGATTTCCTGCTACGAAGACTGATTCGTAGCGAATATCGATCTTGATTTTGAACAAAAGGGTCACTTCAAGAACCGTCACGCTCTTAGCAATCATTTGCTGATCGCGCATTTCTTGAGTCACCTTCATGTACCCGATCTTATTGCCTCGAAAAAAGGCATCGTAGATCAGGTCTTGGGCAGGGAGAAGCTGGTACAGCCCCATCAACCCGGTGAGTATCGCCCATTTCAAAGACTTCTTCATTAAAGGGTGTATATTGCCGCAAATTACTTCTTGAGGGTCATTTTATCATCAACCATTATTGCGATAATTACACCTCAACCAAGGGTAAAATTACGTTGCCCTTTTTCTGTCCGCGACGCCCTCCCATGCACCATCGGCTAACCATGAGAGCAGAAGCCCCCCTCGTCCTCCTACAGCGCCATTTTGGATATACCCAATTTCGTCCGCTTCAGCAAGAAATCATCGATTCTGTGGTCCAGGGGCAAGATTGTCTCGTGGTGATGCCGACTGGCGGTGGCAAATCTATTTGCTACCAAATTCCGGCGCTCATGCAGCCGGGGCTCACGCTGGTGATTTCTCCGCTCATCGCTTTGATGCAAGATCAGGTGTCGGGACTCAGGGCCAATGGCGTGGCGGCTGCTTTCCTCAACAGTACTCAGAGTCTTGACGAACAAAAGGCATTAATCGATGAGATTTTGCTGGCAGAAATTCGTCTGCTCTACGTCTCTCCTGAGCGCCTACTCTCCGAGGAAATGTCACGACTGCTCAGCCGGGTAAAAATCAACTTGGTGGCCGTGGATGAAGCTCATTGCATCAGCCAATGGGGCCATGACTTTCGCCTCGAATACTCCCAGCTCGGTCGCCTGCGGGAGTGGTTGCCCAACATTCCTTTCATCGCCCTCACTGCTACTGCCGATCGGCTCACGCGCCAGGACATCTCTGAGAAGCTTCGGCTGCAAGACCCACGCCTGTTTCTCGCCTCTTTTGACCGACCAAACCTGCATCTCAAGGTCCAGAGCGGACGAGACCGGGTTTCCAACATACAAGCTTTTCTCAGGGCCAGGCCCGGCCAACCAGGCATCATTTATTGCCTCAGCCGAAAAGGAACTGAGACCCTCGTGCAAAAATTACAGCAGCAGGGCTATGCCGCCGCCTTTTACCATGCAGGCATGACCCCTGCGGCGAGGTATCGGGTTCAGGAAGATTTTCTCAATGACAAAGTGCCCATTATCTGTGCTACCATCGCCTTTGGCATGGGCATCGACAAGCCCAATGTGAGATGGGTAATTCATTATAATTTGCCCAAAAACCTTGAAGGGTATTATCAGGAAATCGGGCGCGCAGGCAGGGATGGGCTCTCGGCGGAAACGCTTCTGTTTTTTAGCTATGGCGATGTGATCCAGCATCAGCAGTTTTTGAGTGAGAGTGGGCAGGCAGAAGTCATGGAAGCCAAGCTGGAGCGAATGCACCAATATGCTGCGGCACGGATTTGCCGGCGGCGGATATTGCTTCAATATTTCGGAGAAGAACTGCCTCGGGACTGCGGCCATTGTGATGTGTGTGAGTCGCCGCCTGAAGGATTTGATGGAACAGTGCTCGCCCAAAAGGCCCTCTCTGCCGTGGCCCGCATGAAAGAGCAGGCGGGCGCGCAGCTGTTGGTCGATGTGCTTCGAGGTTCGCAGCGCCAGGACATTTTGACCAAGGGATTTCATCAGATCAAAACCTACGGAGCGGGCAGAGAGGTCCCAACCAAAGATTGGCTGGATTTCATTCATCAATTCTTGCACCTAGGGCTGCTGGACATTGCCTACGAGCGCGGCAATTCTCTCGTGCTGACTGAAGCAGGCGTGCAAGTGCTGCGCGGAGAGCGTAAGGTGGAACTTGTGAAGCCGCAAGATGTCGAGGTAGTGGCAAGCCGCAGTGCTGGCCCTTCACAGCGAGATCGATTCCTTGGAGATCTGGACGCTGGACTCAACACCCTGCGTCAGCAATTAGCGCAGCAGGAAAATTTGCGGCCTTACCACGTCTTTTCTGATGCCACCAAAGAAGCCTTGCTGCAAGCTCTCCCACTTACACTGCAAGATCTGTCGAAGATCGAAGGGATGGGCCAAGCCAAGCTCGATAAATATGGAACAATCATCCTTCGAGAAGTGCGACTCTTTTTAGTGGAGAGTGCAAGGCAAGAAGGAAATGGCCCCAAGGGTGCCTCGATCCGCATGACCTTGGCCTGCTATTTGAGTGGGATGAGCGTCGAGGAAATCGCTTCTCTGCGGAGGTTAAAGACCAGCACTGTGGCCACTCACTTGGCCAAATTATTTGAAGACGGGTACGAGATTGATATCCGCGCGATGGTCTCCGGGCCTGTGCTGAGCAAGATGGAAAGCGCGGTAAAGCAGTTGGGTAACTCCGCTCAACTGCGCGACTACATGGATTTTCTAGGGGGAGATGCCGCCTTCGACGAGATACGGCTCAGCCTCGCCTGGTATGCCAGAAGCCGCTAATAACCTTGAGCGAGCCTTTTCGTTTTTGCTCGGAAAAAATGCTTTTTCTTCGCTTGCGCGCACCGTTGGGCATTCGAAGCAGAGTGAACGCTCTCCATCAAAACACACTCGTTCGCATCGACGATCTTTAGTAGCCTTTTCTCCTTTTATTCACCTACTCCTATTTCGCATTTTTATCCTACTCGCTCATGGCCGAACAACTGGTTCTTACCCCACACCTCACCCGTGCGGAGCGCTATCAAGAATTGCTCCCGCAGATCCAAAGCGTTTTGGAAGGCGAGACCGACCTGATTGCGAATCTGGCCAATGTCGCAGCCATTTTGCATGAAGGGCTGGGCATGCTATGGACGGGATTTTATCTGGTTCATGAATCCGACGAATTGGTCTTGGGACCTTTCCAGGGACCGCTCGCTTGCACTCGAATTCGATTTGGCAAAGGAGTGTGTGGCACCGCCGCAGCGACCCGACAGATTCAGGTGGTGCCGGATGTGGAACAGTTTCCGGGACATATCGCTTGCAGCGCGCTCTCCAAGTCCGAGGTCGTCGTTCCGATGATTGTCTCGGGCGCCACCAAGATGGTTCTGGATATTGACAGCCGCGAATGGGCAGATTTTTCGGAAGTGGATGCCCACTATCTCGCTCAGGTGATGGACCTGCTACGCACCCATCATGGCTGGGTGGAAGGAGACTGACCAGCGCTGGTCGCTTGAGGCCTGTACATTAGCAGAGGGAGGAAAGGTGCCCTGCCAAGGGTATCGGCGCGCAGCAAACGCGAAGAAGCGCCGTCTTCCTATTTTGCCCTGCTGACCAATTCATCCTTGATGGGATCTTGATATTGATCCTGCAATTCACGGAGCCTTTGGTGAAGATGTGTTTGTATATCCGTATAGGCAGGATCTCCATACACATTCTTCATTTCGCGCGGATCTTCTTGCAGGTCATAGAGTTCCCATTCGTCCACATCCTCATAGAAGTGGATGAGTTTGTAGCGGTCAGTTCGCACACCATAGTGCCGCTTCACCATGTGGATGCCGGGAAATTCGTAGTAGTGATAGTAGATCGCATCGCGCCAGGGGATCTCCTCTTGAAGTAGGACCGGGACAAGGTCCATGCCCTGCATATAGTCAGGCGCAGCAACACCGGCAGCTCGCAAGATCGTCTGTGCAAAATCTAGGTTTTGCACCAAATGCTCGTCGTCCACTGAGCCTGGGCGCACCACCCCGGGCCATGAAACGATCAGTGGCGTTCGAAAGGATTCTTCGTACATGAACCGCTTGTCAAACCAGCCGTGTTCCCCCAGATAAAACCCTTGGTCAGAGGTGTAGATGATCAGGGTGTTTTCGCGGAGCTGATTGGCTTCGAGGTAGTCCAGCAGGCGACCAACGTTTTCGTCCACAGACTGAATGCAGCCCAGGTAATCTTCCATGTAGCGCTGAAATTTCCACGCGGTGAGGGCAGAGTCGCTCATAGGCCATCGCTGCTTCAGGTCGGCAATGATGGGATCATACACCGCAGCCCAAGCTTCGCGCTGGGCAGGGGTCATGCGGGCTTGCTCATGAAGGTATGCCATTGGATGCCAGCCAGTTTCGTTCACCCCCAGGCTCTCCATCACAGCCGGGGGAATCTTGCCATCGTGCGTAAACGTCATGTCGTGCAGAATCGAAAGCTCCTGCTGGCTGGCAGCACTACCGCGACCACGGTAATCGTCGAAAAGCGTCGCAGGCTGCTCAAAACCCTTTCCTACCAAGTCTCCCAATTGTGCGGGGCCCGGCATCCACTCCCGATGCGGGGCCTTGTGCTGATAGATCAGCATGAAGGGCTTGGTGCTGTCTCTGCCTGTTTCCAGCCAGCTGATTGCCTCATCGGTGATGATATCAGTTACATAGCCCGTATCGCGGACCGTTCCTTGGGCCGTGATCCAGTCAGGATTATAGTAATGGCCCTGATCTGGCAGGATTTTCCAATAGTCAAATCCTCGTGGCGCAGATTTGAGGTGCCACTTGCCAATCATCGCAGTTTGATATGCTGCCTGCTGTAGAATCTGAGGATAAATGACCTTGTTACTGTCGAAAGTCAAGACATTGTCCAACACGCCATTGATATGGCTGTGGGTGCCAGTGAGAATCACCGCACGGCTTGGCGCACAAATAGAATTGGTCACATACGCCCGATCGAAGCGCATCCCTGTTTCAGCCAAGCGATCAATGTTCGGGGTCTCCAAAAGCGTGGATCCATAAGCAGAAATGGCTTGATAGGCGTGGTCATCAGTCATGATGAAAATGATGTTCGGGCGCTCAGGCAGTGTGCGAGGCGCATCCGTCGGCTCGTTGGTTTGGCAGGCGCAGACGAGAAGGGGGAGGAGCAGGAGCAGTCGGTTCATATGATTGAATGAGGACGAAGAAATTGGCAAAAATGTAAAAAAACCACCAACAGGAGGTTGGCTGAGGGAAAGGGAGTACGAAGATTGTTGCCCTTCGAATTTTCCTTTAAAAGGATTTTTTCTAATGTTTTGTAGCGAGAATTCCTGTTGCTGACAGCTGTTGTCATATTCGCAAATTCAATCTACTCAGCAGCCAGCGCAATTCCATCATGCGCTTTCAGGCGATCTCCACACGATGAGGACCATCCCAAAGTCCACCAAGCGGGAGAAGTGCTACGACAAATTCGCTCTTCCCATTTGTCTTCTCAGGGACATAGCGACGAGGAATGGTCGCCGAAAGGCAAAAAAGTCTTTACCTTGTGGCTCGTTCGTCGATTCTTTACCCATTTTCAGAATGACCATCCCTTCTTCGCTTCCTGCCGAGGCTCAGCGCCTGAACGCACACTATGATCATCGCGAGCCTTGGCTCACATGGGGCCCTTATCTCAGTGATCGCCAATGGGGCACGGTGCGTGAAGATTACTCTGCTGATGGCAATGCGTGGAATTATCTCCCGCATGATCATGCCCGTTCTCGCGCCTATCGCTGGGGAGAAGATGGACTAGGCGGCATCTGTGATGACCAAGGACGCTTGCATCTCGCGCTCGCTTTGTGGAACGGGCAGGATCCGATCCTGAAAGAGCGACTCTTTGGCCTGACTGGCCCAGAAGGCAACCACGGGGAAGATGGTAAAGAGCTGTACTTTTATTTGGACAACACGCCCTCCCATGCCTGGATGCAGATGCTTTACAAGTATCCGCAGCGAGCTTTTCCCTACGATGACCTGGTCCGCACCAATGCCAAAAAAGGGAAACTCGACCCCGAATATGAACTCCTCGACACGGGCATTTTCGATGAGCAGCGCTATTTCGATGTGTTCATTGAGTATGCCAAGGCCGCGCCAGAGGACATTGTCATGCGAATTCGTGTTGTCAATCAGGGTCCAGAAGCTGCGCCCATTTGGGTCTTGCCTACCGTCTGGTTTCGCAATACCTGGGCTTGGAAAGCAGGTAACCCCAAGCCGAACATCGAACTTTCAGGACCTGATGGCTTGCACCTGCAACACCCGGACGAAGACCTGTCGCAGTGGTATTTCTATGGCCAGGGAAACCCAGAATGGGTGTTTTGCGACAACGACACGAATGTAAAGCGCCTGTTCGGCCAAGCGATGGAAGGCTATGCCAAGGACGGCATCAACGACTGGTTGCTACACGGGGCTGCAAGCATCAATCCCGATCACAAGGGCACCAAAGCCGCTGCAATGTACCAGACCACGATCGCAGCGGGGGAAGAACGCAGTTTTGTCCTCCGACTGAGCCGTCAGCCGCTAGCGTCCCCGTTTGAAGGAGTGGAAGACATATTTATAGACAGAAAATCGGAAGCCGACGCATTCTACGCCTCCCTTCAGGCCAAGCTCCCCAAAGCCGAGCGGCGCCTGATTCAGCGCCAGGCACTTGCAGGCTTGCTTTGGACCAAGCAATACTACTATTTCGACGTGGCCCAGTGGCTCGAAGGGGAGCCTGATTTTCCCGCGGATTCTCGCCGCAAAAAAGGGCGAAATCAGCACTGGAAGCACCTCAACACGGCGGACATCATCTCCATGCCCGACAAGTGGGAATATCCCTGGTTTGCTGCCTGGGACCTAGCGTTTCACTGTTTTCCCCTGGCCATGTTAGACCTGCGCTTTGCTAAGCATCAGCTACTGCTCTTCACCCGCGAGTGGTATATGCACCCCAATGGACAACTGCCAGCCTACGAGTGGAATTATTCCGACGTCAATCCGCCCGTGCACGCCTGGGCGACTTGGAAGATCTACTGGATGGAAAAGCGGGATGCGGGCAAGGGCGACCGCAATTTTTTGGAAGAAGTATTTCAAAAATTGCTCCTCAACTTCACCTGGTGGGTCAATCGAAAGGACGAGGAAGGCAACAATGTCTTTGAGGGGGGATTTCTCGGCTTGGACAACATCGGAATTTTTGACCGAAGCAATGCCCTACCCACTGGTGGATCACTTGAGCAGGCCGATGCCACGAGTTGGATGGCCATGTATTCGCTCAACATGATGCGAATTGCCCTTGAGCTCGCCGCTGAAAACCCTGTGTATCAATCCCTGGCGACAAAATTTTTCGAGCACTACCTCTACATCGCCGGGGCGATGGTCAACATGGGTTCTGAGGGCATTAGCATTTGGGATCAGGAAGATGAATTTTTCTACGATGTGTTGAACTTGCCGGATCACCGCAAAATTCCGCTCAAGATTCGCTCCCTCGTTGGACTGATTCCGTTGTTCGCAGTGGAGGTGTTGGATCATGAGATTTTGGAAGCCAATCCTGCGTTCACCCATCGGATGGAATGGTTTCTGGCGTATCGGCCCGACCTGGCTTCGCTGGTCTCCCGCTGGAGCGAGCTGGGCAAGCGAGATACGCACCTGCTCTCGATCCTTCGCGGACATCGGCTCAAAAAACTGCTCCGACGCATGCTCGACCCGGAGGAATTCCTATCTGATTACGGCATCCGTTCGCTGTCCAAGCATCATGCGGCGCACCCTTACACTTTTCGGGTGGGCCACGAACTATTTCAAGTGGCCTACCAGCCGGGGGAGAGTGACTCCTATATGTTTGGGGGTAACAGCAACTGGCGTGGCCCGATCTGGTTTCCGATGAATTACCTGCTCATCGAATCCCTTCGCCGCTTTCATCGCTATTTTGGAGAAGAATTTGTCGTAGAATTTCCCACCCGATCCGGCGAATATCGCAACCTCTTGCAGATCGCCGAAGAGCTGGCCCAGCGGCTCATGCGACTCTTTGACAAAGA
>DAITMB010000022.1:39198-50255 GCA_036835375.1 Bacteroidota bacterium | reverse complement strand
TCGGATCGAAGAGCTTCCCCTCCCCTACCAAACCCGGCCACCATTCTTCGGGATGACTGTTGGCCGTGAGCGCATGGCAAATCCAAACCACATTGTTTCGTTGGGCATTGAGGCGACCCAAGGTGGTGTAGGCTAGCTGAAACGCCGGCAGACAATCACCGCTTTCCAGCAAAAAAGGTGCTTGATGCAAGTACAAGGCTTCACTCATCGATATTCACAACTGTTGTGCTAGGCGTAGTAGGTAGATTGGGAAGGCAGATTCGGAAAATAGATCCGGAAAAGGATCTAAAGCTCAAAAAAAATATTACCCAAAAACAAAAAAACGGTCGGGATGATGCAGTTATGAAATGGTTAACTCAACTTTCTAAAGCCATTCAATTGATCCACTTTCAAGGGTGGACGGCATCAGAATCACAAATGGCTGACGAGGGGTCCCTCATCAGCCATTGAGAATTGAAACGAAAAGTTCAGGTTCCGCTTCAAGCGGCTGCGTAAGAAGCCTTGCTCACAAACAACTCCACTGGCGTCTCGCTCGAAAGGTTGTCACTCACGGGGCAGCGGTGTGACACTTCGCGGAGCCAAGTATCCAGCTTGCCTTTGGGCAGTTGCTTTCCCGGACTTAGCCGCACGGTGAGAGCTTGATACCCTGCCCGGTCAAGGTTAGAAAACCCCAAAAACCGCGAAGGATCAATGTCTCCTTCAATGTCGATTTCCAGCCCTCCGAGATCGAGGCCCTGCTCTTTGGCCACAATATGACCCACTACATTGAGGCAACCTGCATAGCTGGCGAGGAGATATTCCACAGGATTGGCCGCTTCGTCGGCGCCTCCTAGGGAAGCAGGTTCGTCCACAACGATTTCAAACTGCCGCGCCTGTGCAACGAACTTGGTAGCATTTTCGCTTTTTCCCCGGATGGAGAAGGTGAGTAAGCTCATTTTTTATAACTTTGAAGTGTAAAAACAGAAAAAAGGGCGGCAAGTAGATGTCCAGTCGAGCTTGCCGCCCGCTTTTTTTAAGACAAAAGAACAATCAACTCATCGAATGGGTGCTGGCGCGTCATCCGCCGTTTGTGGTATCACGCACTTAAGTGATTGCCAGGACCCGTTCAAAAAGGGGCGAATCTCCGATCAAGCCAGTACTGGATTGAGCACCTTGACAAATGCCTGCTGGAAGTCCTCCTTCAAGTCGTCGATGTGCTCAATGCCAACAGAAATGCGCAATCCTGTAGGAGTCACTCCGGCAGCCCGCTGCTCCGTCTCTGAGAGCTGCTGGTGCGTGGTCGATGCGGGGTGGATGATCAAGGTTTTCGCATCTCCGACGTTGGCCAAATGGCTCACGAGTTGAAGGCTGTTGACAAACTCAATCGTGCTTTCGCGCGTCCCTTCCAACTCTACCGAAAATACGCCCCCAAATCCATTGCGGAGGTACTTGCGAGCCTGCTCGTAGGAAGCATGATCAGGCAGACCAGCGTATTTGACTGCTTTGACTTGCTGATGCGCCTTGAACCACTGGGCGAGCGCCAAAGCATTGTCTGCTGTTCGCTGTACACGCAGAGAAAGCGTCTCTAGTCCTTGCAGCAACTGAAATGCATTGAAAGGGGACAATGCCGGGCCAAAATCGCGCAACCCTTCTACCCTCACACGAATCGCAAAAGCGATGTTGGGGAGGCCGAGTGGGTTGCCAGGACCAAACACATCGTTGAAAACCAAGCCATGATACCCTTCGGAGGGCTCTGAGAAAGCGCGAAACTTGCCGTTTCCATAGTTGAAATTGCCCCCATCGACGATCACGCCTCCGATGCTGGTCCCGTGGCCACCGATCCACTTGGTTGCAGAGTGGATGACCACATTTGCGCCATGCAAGATTGGTTGTGCCAGGTAGCCGCCAGCACCAAAGGTATTGTCCACCACAAGTGGAATACCGTTTTTCTGACCAATCTTAGCGATTGCTTCAAAATCAGGCACACTGTATTCAGGATTTCCAATGGTCTCGACATACAGCGCGCGTGTGTTCTCATCGATCAGCGCCTCAAACGAATCGGGATTCACCCCATTGGCAAAACGCACTTCAATGCCCAATCGCTTGAAAGCGACTTTGAACTGGTTGTAGGTTCCTCCGTAGAGGTGGGAGCTGGATACAATGTTTTGGCCTGCCTCAACAATGTTATTCAGTGCGAGAAACTGGGCAGATTGCCCGGATGCTGTAGCGACAGCTGCTACCCCGCCTTCGAGGGCTGCAATGCGTTTTTCGAACACATCTGTCGTGGGATTCATGATCCGGGTATAGATGTTCCCGAATTCCTGTAGGGCAAAAAGCTTCGCTGCGTGGTCGCTATCGCGAAATGTGTAGGAGGTCGTCTGGTAAATAGGGACTGCACGTGAACGTGTCGTTCCTTCTACTTCTTCCTGACCTGCGTGTAGCTGGAGAGTTTCGAACCGATACTTTTGACTCATGACAAAAACAGTGATATAAAGTGGGTGAACAGAAAATGAGAGATGGGGAGGAATTGCACAGAAAAGGTATTCTGGCAAACAAAAAAACTTGAAAAATTAATTACTGGCCAAATCGTAACCAAAGTAGCGCTTGATTGGTCTGTTGCTTCGCGGAAAAGCACTGCGCGCAAGCAGTAGCTTCACCACAGCCGACAGGGACCCACATGCCACTACTCAAGAAGGGGGTGAAAGCAACGTGCTCTGCCATTCACCAGCAACTCAAATGGCTGGGTCAACAGCAACAACAACACAGGCCTGGGCCCGATGACGTCGCGCTTAAAGTGAAAAACTGAAGTTGGGAAAGTGCCTGAGGAGAAAATAGACGCTGCATGAGTAACATACTTAAAGTTATAGTTCCCAATTGGGCTGGATGGGGCACCGTTTCCTGAGGAAGGTTGCCAGAGGTTCACTGAGCCAGATCTCTCACCTCGTTCTCTATAAAAGAAAGTACCTGAGCTGCGTAGCTTTTGGCACATCTCAAAGGTAGAATGATTCTCATTTAAAAACCAAATGAGTAGCGCACTCCTCGTCAGTTTAGATTAGCAAATTTTTATCGTTATTCCATAATCACCACTTTGCTTTACCTTTAAAAAACTCATTGGCTGTATATTAATCCTGACAAAAAAGAACAAGAAATATTTTCATTTTTGAATTATACCATAAAATTTCTGCTTCCCTGACCCTCCCAGCACGACGATGGTTGAACAAGGGGAAACTTTCTCTCCATGAGGTAGCACCAGGAAGACGAAACAAATGCATAGACAAGGACGAATCGATGGCTGATTTACACTGGAGAATGTAAAGATCAGAAGCCTTTTAACACTACTTTTTTACTACTGGCCCCTGGGAATGGTAGGGTGAGCACAAGCCCGGTTGTTTTTATCTTAAGAGATTTATGCGCTAATTTGGAGTTCGTATCTAATCCAAAACCTTCATTCTTTCAATAACTCAGGTGAGACCTATGAGACAAACTTTGACGCTAATCGTAGCGATGATGGCTTCTTTCCCACTTTGGGCCCAGTCGTCGCGTGTGTTCCCAGCTGACAAAGCTCAGGAACTTCAACCCATTCAACGCAGCCTCGTGGAGACCCCTCAGGCACCTTCTAATGTGACTGCTCCCGGAACTAACCTTCCCGTTGGCACTGTCACCACTGACGTTGTGACTGCCATCAAAATCGGAGAATCTTCCAATGCGTTTACTTTCGTGACAGGAGAGCAAAGCCAAGTCACTGCTGTTCAAACCGCAGGCGGTGGCACCGTCGGATTCATCTATCGCCAGAACATCAACAGTTGTGGTGGCCAGACGGCTGAGAACGGCCTATATCGCATGACGCTTTCTACAGATGGTGGCAATAACTGGAATGTTGGTAACGCTGGAATTTCCAACGCATCAACAACGCCAGCCGGATGCTACGGAATCGGTCCCATTAACCCTGTCTATTCTCAGCAATCTCGCTACCCCAGCTTGCTCCTTTCTTTGCCTGGAACGAGCACAGCGATTGCCGACCTAATCGCCATTTACAACGGCCCAGTGCTTGAGCCCGCAGGAACTGGCTGGAATGGTATCGTAGCCGGTGTGGTACAAAATCCTGCTGGCGCCATCGCGGTGACCGATGAGGCTTATTACTTTCAAAACAACGAGCAGTATTTCAACTACTCTTTGACAGAGCGTGTGCCCGGAGAATACTGGTACTTGGCTTGGGATTTCCCTGCGGCTACCGTCGGCACCACTTTGTTTGCCAACAAAGGTGTATATAACGCCACCACTGGCAAGATGACATGGAGTGTTGCCGAGATATTTGACCTAGACTATGTACGGTATTTTCCCGAAGGCGGAACTGACTCAGTTACCGCTCGCACTTCCCCGCTGATTGCATTTAGCCCTGACGGGATGACCGGATACATCTCTATCAATGCCGACATTAATGACCGCGACTCCGTGTTTCTACCCGTGATGATTCGTACCACGGATGGAGGTTTGACATGGGAAGATCCATTCGAAGTAAAACTGAGCAGTTTTAACGGACTGAAAGACCTGCTCAAAACTTTTTGGATCGTGGTGGACACAGCAACCGGAGATACCCTTCCAGCTGGAAATGGTACGCCAACCACCTCCTTTGACCATGACCTGGTCGTAGATAAGCACGGCAATTTCCACTACTTGACGGTTGTAGCCAACTCCTCCAACAGAGGCCCAAGCGGAATCCCCAATCCAGGCAACTATGCAATTTCTTCCGGGCTTCGGATGTTTGTAGTGGATGTCACTCCAGATGCTTTCGGTGATCCTAACGTCATCGTCCTCTCTCCACAGGCGACCTTCCGCGGCACTTTCGGTGCTGGAACGGGAGACTCGGATCAAACTACTGCCGACCCTTGGTTGCAAGCTTCCAGGACAGTTGATGGAAGCAAAGTATTCTTCTCATGGACTGAGTCCGACACCACTGGGAACTTTGGAGATAACGACAACAGCAATCCTAATCAGATCACTGTATCCTTGGATGTGGACAACATGAAGTTGAGTCCTGTAGTGAACTGGACCCGCAACGATGCCAACTGGGTGTCGCGTGCCGTCATGCCAAAGGTATCCCCTGTCGCCATTTCTAACGGCACGACGCATACCATCCCTACGGTGATCATGGACTTGAGCCCTAATACCACCCTGCTCAACCCTGTGTCTTTCTGGTACTTCAGCGACGTATCCTACGATAACGCTGACTATACGATCGACGCAGAATTCTTCTACAATTGTAAAGAAAATCCTTTCTCTAATGTCGTGACGCCCGTAGCACCTGGCTGCGGACTGACGGATGGAAGCATCAGTGTAGCAGCGTCCGGTGGACTTGGCTCCTTCACTTATTCATGGGATGCAGCAGCAGGTAGCGTGACCACCGCGACTGCTTCCAACTTAGGAGCAGGAATCTACGAAGTCACGATCACTGACTCAGTGGGTTGTTCAGACGTTCAGACCATCATCCTCAACGATGCAAATGCCCCTACCCTGGTAGTGGATTCTGTGGTTAACATCACTTGCTTTGGGCAAGGAAATGGAAAGGCTGGCGTCACTGCAACTCCCGTAGGCACGGCAAACATCGCTTCCTATCTGTGGAGCAACGGTGAGACCACCCCTGTGGCAACAGGTCTGCCTGCTGGAACTTCTACTTTGATCGTAACAGATGACCTTAACTGTCAAGTGATCACCACTGTGTCAATCGACGAGCCTTCTGACATCACGGTGAGTAACACCACTTCCAATGTGAGCTGCTTTGGTGACACCAACGGCAGTGCTACTACTTTGGCATTCGGTGGCACTGGGATGCTCAGTTATGAATGGGAAGGCGGGATCACAACGCCTGGAATCAGCGATCTAGCCGCTGGCACCTACACCCTCACGGTGACTGATGAGAACGGCTGTACCAAGCAATCGAGCATCACCATCACTGAACCTGCTGAGTTGCTTTTGACGACCTCTACCAGTCCCAACACTGCACTGAATCCTACTTTCACAGGATTTGCTACTGCGGCTTCGACAGGGGGCACCGATCCGGTTGAATACACTTGGACAGGGCCCGGAGGCTTCACTGGTAGCTCAACTTTCATCTTCGGTCTCAACGCAGGTATCTATGTGGTCACTGCAACGGATGCTAATGGCTGCGTGACTGTTGATACAGCGATTGTAGGTGGAGTGAACTCCATTGCTGAAGAGCTTGCCAGTGGGATCACTAGCATGAAGATTTTCCCGAATCCCAACAATGGTGTGTTCACGGTAAATCTTGAGCTTGATCGCACGGAAGATGTCAGAATTGAAGTCCTCAATATGAATGGCCAAGCGGTCGAAGCCATCCAAGAGCGCAATGCCTTGGTTGTCAACCATAACTTCAATCTTACTGCAAAAGCATCTGGAATCTACTTCATCCAAGTGACTACCAGCCGTGGTACCAGTGGACGAAGAGTGGTTCTTCGCTAAGGATTATTTTGAATCGCGCGGGTGACTTCGTCAGATTTCACCTCCAGCCCATGCTTTGAACACAACTTTACCTCCCGAGCCATCGGGGGGTAAAGTTTTTTTATGAGGAACGTCTAGGGCAATTGGAGCCAAGTAGAGATTCTCAATTTGACAAAATGTGCAAGAAAATCAAGAATGCGTTCTCGAATTGAAATTCTCGGAGTTCGCTTTCGAAAATCCCGCTCACAAGCCTAAGCCATTGTCACTCACACTTTTAGATGCCCTACGCGATCATTTTTGACGTTTCGAGCCAAGAAGGACTGCTTATTGCCTCCATTCTGAGGGGTAGGTTGATCTGACAATTTTAGGCCTCTGTAAAGTAAATTCGCAGTCACTTACCTCTGTTGGCTCCTGCTTGAAATTTCCCACACCACATATCAGACTTCCATGACTTGATCATTCACCCTTTTCCCAATCTACAACACCCTTTCTCATGCGTCCATTTATTCGACTCTACATTCGATTGTACATTTCTCCGCTCCTTCTGCTATGCTGGGTGCTCCCACAAAGTGCCATCGCCCAGTGCGGAGGGAGTTTTCAAGTGCTTCACTATACGGAGACCACGGGCTACGACCACAACACCCGCAACCAGTCTCTGGCCATGTTTCAATCTTGGGCTACCGCCGAAAATTATACGGTCACCCAAGACAACGATGGGTCTGAGTTCAACTCCCTGGCAAACCTGCAACAATATGCAGTAGTGGTCTTCTCCAACACCTCCGGCAACAGCGGTCTCAATGCCACCCAACGGAGCAACTTTGAGGCTTACATCAACGCCGGCGGCAGCTATCTCGGCATTCATGCAGCATCCGACACCTACCGTCATAGCAGTGCCAATGGAGGATCTAAGGGTACCTGGGACTGGTATGCCGAGACCGTGGCTGGAGCCTCAGTTCGACAAAATCCCAATCATACGAGTAGCAACCACAATAATACCATGAGTGTGGAGGTGCCCGCCCATCCCACCATGGCCAACGTGCCTTCTCCTTGGAACAAAACCGAAGAGTATTACTACTGGGAAGGAGGCTACTTGAACAACACCTTCACCGAGCTGCTTCGCGTGGGACAAACGGGCAACAACAGCTATGATGCGCCCCGACAAATGGCTCATTGCAAGGAATTGGCAGGCGGTGGACGCACTTTTTACACGGCGCTGGGGCACGCTGGCAGCAATTATACCAACGACCAGAATTTTAAGAACCTCATGAAAGATGCTTTGCTCTGGTGTGCAGCGCCTAATATTCAAGGCGGTAGCACCCTGGCTCTCACGGCCACCACGCTGGCGGATAGCTGTGGCAAAGGCAATGGCAAAATCACCCTGAGCGTGGGAAGCGGTAGCGCACCTTTTTCATACAACTGGAGTTCCGGGAGCACCAGCAAGGACTTAACAGGACTCGATGCAGGGACCTATAGTGTCACAGTCACCGATAGCGATGGATGCACCGGCAGCCAGTCTTTCACCGTGCCGAAAGTAGGCGACGAATTCTCGATCGAAGTAGAACTGAAAAACTCAATTCCCTGCCACGGCGACGCCCAGGGTAGCCTCGGTACCAAACTCTCCGGTGGTGATGCCCCGATCACCTACGCGTGGAGTCAAGGCGGAACCAGCGCAACTGTTACCAACTTGCTTGCAGGAAATTATAGCGTCGTGGCACTAGACGCCAATGGTTGTCAAGCGACAGATTCCTTTACCATCGATGAACCGGATCCGGTCACAATGCAGTTGACGGCCACACCCAATACCCAAGTCACAGGACTTCCGAATGGATCGGTCAGTGCCTCCGTAATGGGTGGAAAACCGCCTTATCAATATGCCTGGGAAGGCCCTGACAACTTTCAGTCCACACAAGCAACTCTCTCCGGCCTCAAAATTGGGGTTTACAGCCTCACCGTGAAGGATGCTAACAATTGTGAAGAGACTGATGAAATTGAGGTGACAGGAGAATCCAACACCACTTCGCTGGAAGAAGCTTTTGGCATTTCTGTCCTGAAACTATATCCCAACCCAGCATCGGATCAGGTGACCCTCCACTTGGAATCAGATCGTTTCATCGACTTTCGGATGGAGTTGATGAATGTCCAAGGGCAGATCATTTACCAGCAACCCGTCCTATGTGACTCAGAATGCAAGCACCTTATTGAAGTCGCCAGCCTTCCTGCCGGAGTGTATGTCCTCAGACTGGTGTCTGAGGAGGCATCCGTGTCACGACGACTGTTGATTCAGGACTGATCAAGTCATGATCTTTGTGCTCGCAGCAAGGAGCAATTGCTGGGTATAAGGAGATTGGGGAGCATGGAAGATTTGCTGAACGTCACCATGCTCCTCCATTTGTCCATGTTGCAGGATGATCACTCGGTGGCAGATGGCTTCTACCACGCGAAGGTCATGGGTGATGACCATGAGGCCCAGGGCGGCTTCTTGGCGGATCGAATCGAGGAGCTGCAGGATTTCCAGACGCACGTAAGCGTCAAGGGAGGACACGCTCTCATCGAGTAAGATCAATTGGGGCCTCACGCTCAGCGCACGGGCAATATTTACCCGTTGGAGCTCTCCTCCTGACATAGAGCCGGGATATCGCATCAAAAAACTGGCTGGCAAGTGCACCTTTCCAAGCCATGCCACGGCTTCTTCTCTGGCTTCTTCTTGGGTAAAAGTAGGATTGTGCCGACGAATGACCTCTATTAGCAAAGCGCCGACTTGATAGCGCGGATGAAGGGCAGCAAAAGAATCTTGTAAAATAAGCTGTGCCTGCCGGGCGAAGACTTGGGAAGGCTCTTCCCAACGGATCGTACCCGTGTAGGGCACCAAGCCCACAATGGCTTTTGCCAAGGTGCTTTTGCCGCTACCAGAAAGGCCCGCTATCCCGAGCGCTTCTCCCCGTACGATGTCCAAGGACAACGACTGTAGCGCCCTGATCGGCGCCTTTCTGCTCCACCAAGCGCCTCTGGGATAATATGTCACTGTGAGGTCGCGAACCTCCAGCATGGATTTCTGAGATGGCGGAAGGGTTGGTGTGGGTTGTGGCTTCCAAGCTTCCCACAATCGCTCCACAGCTGGGTGCTCATGAGCAGGAAGTTGTTGCAGCTTGCGACCGCTTGCTACCATATGACCTTGATCCATGAAGACCCAGCGATCAGCCATCTGGGCGGCCACCCGCAGGTCATGGGTGATAAGTAGGATGCCGAGCTGTCGGCTTTGCTGCACGCGGCGGAGCAAAACCAGGAGCTTTTGCTCGCTGACCACGTCGAGCGACGTCGTAGGCTCATCGGCAATCAAGAGGTCCGGATGAGTAGAAATTGCCAAGGCTAGGAGCCAGCGCTGCCTCTCCCCGCCGGAAAGTTGGTGAGGATAAGCCCGGAGATGCTCCGTCGATAGCTCCAGATCTTGCAGCAGGGAGAGAATTTCTGGCTTGCTTTCTTGCCGATTCAACCCACGGTGCACCTTCATGGCCTCTGCCAACATGCTCTCCATGGTGCGTGTCGGTGGAAGGGCACTTTGCGCTCCCTGCGCCACCCAACCCATGTGTTTACCACACCATGCGCGGCGCTGTCGGACTTCCATCGTGCTGAGGTGGACGGGAGAAACTCCTGCTTCGACCCAGCGGATGTTGCCTTGCCATGTCGCCGTGGATGGCAACAGCCCCAGTAGTGTGAGCGCAGTCGCGGTCTTCCCGCTTCCAGATTTGCCTAATACCACCAAGGTCTCTCCCCGAGCTATTTCGAAAGACACATCGCGCAGCGCTTCCACTGGGGGGGAACCAGGATAATAGACGCTCAGGTTTTCCGCTATCAACATACGATCTTCACCTTTTGACTTTGCTTCAGTCCTTGGTCAACTTACGCGATCCCATTCTCGTTTACAACCCAAACTCTTTTCCATTGATAGATTCTGGCTCCTGGTTGAAGTCGCTGCGAATTCCACTGCTGCTGTGTACAGTGATTTGCCTCGTATCCATCCCCGATTTGCTCGGTTGGGTCAATTGGCAGCCCTACGCATTGCGGCCCAGGGTATGGCCTCAGTGGTATGGCGTGTTCACTGCGCCACTGCTGCACGGATCTTGGGAGCACCTTTGGAGCAATCTTCCTCCCTTTTTCGTTTTATCAGCAGGCATCCTCTTCTTTTATCCCAATATCAGCCTGCCAGTGCTCACTGTGAGCTACTTGGCACCCGGCATTTGGACTTTTCTGGCTGCCAGGGACAGCCTTCATCTCGGTGCCAGTGGCGTGGTGTATGCGTTTGCGTTTTTCCTTTTTTTCAGCGGTGTCTTTCGTCGTGACATGCCGTCGCTCGTGCTGACGATGATTGTCTCGATGTTTTATGGCAGCATGGTGTGGGGAGTCTTCCCTGTGCAGCCAGGCGTCTCTTGGGAATCTCATGCATTTGGCGCCTTAGCTGGCATCTTGCTGGCTTGGTATTATCGCAAGCGAGGCAAGAAGCCGCCTTCCTATCCATGGCAATCAGAAGACCACCCAGAGGAAACAGGGCCCTGGGACTATCAACGATGGTATTCACCTCCCAAAGGATTTCAGCATCCAGGCCACTCCGAGTAGATATCCAAATA
>DAITMB010000022.1:0-39098 GCA_036835375.1 Bacteroidota bacterium | reverse complement strand
TCACGAAGTTCACAGCCCTCCAAAGAGGATTTTTGTGCAAGAGAAGGAGGAAATGCGAATGCTTTGCATTTTCTTTCCGAAGTTGAGCCGAAATCATGTGGCGCAATGAAAGTGTTCCCTAATTGCAACCCTAGCTCAGCGTAAAGCATGAATTCACAAGGTTGCGTTCTAGTTATTGACAGAACTCGAAAGGAAATTTATGTTAAAGAAAATTGCTATTGGCTTGGCCGCAATCTTCGTGATTCTTCAGTTTTTTCGCCCGGAGAAAAACCTCTCTGATGCGCGAACACATGACATCAGCACCCTATATCCTATGCCTCAAGAAGTTGCTTCTATTCTGGAGGTATCCTGCAATGATTGTCATAGCAACAAGACTCGCTACCCTTGGTACTCGGAGATTCAACCTGTGGCTTGGTGGATCGAGGATCATGTGAATGATGGTAAGCGCCACCTCAATTATTCGACGTTCACGGCGCTTCCTTTGGCGCGGCAGTATCACAAATTTGAGGAGACGGTGGAGGTCGTAGAAGAAAAAGAAATGCCCATGCAGGAGTACACCTACTTGGGCCTTCATGCCGAAGCGAAACTCACGGATGCACAGCGGACCCTGCTGATCGACTGGGCAAAGGCCCAAATGGCCTCTATGCAAGCGCTATATCCGCCAGACAGCCTCGTGAGAAAACGCAGACAATAAGTACGAAAATTTTGAAAATTCAAGAAGGGACGAAGCTCAATACCTATCAACAAAAAAGTGGCAACAAGCAAGGTTGCCACTTTCAGAAATATCAGGCAGAGAGAATGTCCCTTATTTGTGGAACGTAAGAACGGGCACCGTAACCTTTCGGGCCAGCTTACGAGAAACGCTTTTGTCTCCGAAAATGTGCCTCCAGGAGAACTTGTTGCGATTGATCATCGCGACAAGGTTGCTGTTGTTTTGGTTGACAAACTTCACGATCCCTCCCAGCGGATCGGCGTGATCAAAGAATTTGTAATACACTTTGGGGTAATCCAAGGTATCCGAGATGGTGCGCTCGAGTGCTTGGAGGTAATGCTCTTTGTTCTGAGGCTCTGTCTCCACATTGACGTGCGTGATGCTCAGCTTGGCGTCAAACAAGCGCGCGATTGCTTTGACCTGATGGATGATCGCAGGATCATAGTCTGTCAAATCTACGGCGTATGTGATGTGCTGAATGTCATTGAATCGACTGAGCGCAGGCACCACGAAAACTGGCGCGGGAATCTGCCCAATCACCCGATTTGCGAGAGAGCCGCGAAGATACTGCCCCCAGCTAGAAGAGGTATGCGTGCCCATGATCACCAGATCATAAGACTGACCTTGTGCTTCTTGGATAATCTCTGATGCTGAACGACCCCTGACGGTCTTGATTCGGAAGCGAATATTTTGCTCTGCTAAGCTTTCGAGAATTTTTCCAAGCGTTTCTTTATGCCCCTGTCCTTTGACCCTTTGCAAAAATTCTTCGGGAGCTTGATCACTATGGTATAAAAAATGGCCTCTCCCTTTGAGTAGCCGCCGGCCGCCGTAATAAAACAGCGTTAGCTCCGCACCTGAGCGTTGGCCCACAGAGGACGCATATTTCAGGACGTTATCAAAATCGGAGCGAAGATTTACCGGTACTAAGATACGGTTCATGGGTTGTGAGACTTTCGTGGAATAAAAAAAATTTGGGTGTTAGGGATTCAATGGGTAGGGAGAGAGTAGATGGAAAAAAAGTACGAAATCGATTTAGCATTGCATGACCAGGCAGGAAGAGCAGTAAGTGAACTATCCCCACTTCAACTGTACTGTACTAAGCGATTTGTGACTAGTAACGAAAATTCGCTGGCGAAAGATGCGGGGTTGTTCCCTTTTTTCAGAAAAAATTCGACCTCTTTTCTTACCATTCTCGAAATGAACTGAAAAGCAACACGAATTTCTAATCTCTGCTCTCGCTTCCATGCTGTAAACAGCACGAACTCAGCATTTCTAGCTTTGTGATGAGACGATTTACCCAAATAAAAAACATCCACACAGGTCGAGATCCTTGGGGTTAACTTCAACAATATTCCTGATTCGCAATACTATATTTCATTCTCTCTTCTGCTTCCGTCCCTTAATTTTTTTCTAAGATTCTTTGAAACAAGTATTCTGGCTGCTAATCGGCCACCATACGGGCTCAGCGTAAGAGTAAATTTTGAGGCCGGTTCTCAGATTCTACTTGTAAAAAAGGCTAGGGATGACCTACAGACCAAGGAAATGAATTCACCAGCCGAGTTTTTTTGGGGGTTTCTGGAAAAAATCCACCGGCTAGCATGAGATTATTTTTGGAGCTGAATATCTATCCGTGTAACTATATCCACCAATTAATTCTACTGCCCCCGCCAGCTCTGGCATTTCTCACTTCAGGACTCGCGACAATGAAAAAAGATCTCAACAAATATTGGAGACGCAACCTGACTTATGTGCTCTCGCTCCTCGTTGTTTGGTTTTTGGTGTCTTATGGGGCAGGTATTTTATTCAAAGATGCCCTCGGCAGCCTCGGATTCTGGTTTGCTCAGCAAGGATCAATCTACGTCTTCGTGGTGCTGATCTT
This sequence comes from Bacteroidota bacterium, assembly GCA_036835375.1. Taxonomy (GTDB): domain Bacteria; phylum Bacteroidota; class Bacteroidia; order J057; family J057; genus JANQTF01. Next base: position 36,507 of record DAITMB010000022.1, on the reverse strand, counting down.
CGTGTATGTGTACCTCATGAATCGATTGGATCGGGCATACGACTTGGATGAAGAATGAAGGAAAAGTGAGCTACAGGATACGGTTGGGTGTGGCTAGATATCATCTATACCCTATGCCTACCTACCCACCGAAAGAGTTCCATGCAGCTCGACATTCTTCCAAGAGTTTGATCTATCTCTTTTCTGCCTTTTTCATCCCCAGTGCCGCAGCCTTCCAAGCGGTCTGCATTGTTGATGCTTTATAAACCAGCGCCTTATGAGTCTCCAAATTTGGACTTTTTTGATCGTAGGACTGACATTTGCCCTCTACATCGGCATTGCCATCTGGTCGCGGGCCACCTCAACCAAGGACTTTTATGTTGCAGGTGGAGGCGTTTCACCTTTGGCCAATGGCATGGCTACAGCGGCTGATTGGATGTCAGCAGCTTCTTTCATTTCGATGGCCGGACTCATTTCGTTCATGGGCTACGATGGCTCTGTCTATCTCATGGGATGGACTGGCGGCTTTGTGCTGTTGGCGCTGTTGCTTGCTCCTTACCTTCGAAAGTTTGGCCAATTCACTGTTCCGGACTTCATTGGCGCGCGCTACGCTGGTAAAGACCCCGATGCGAGAATCAACTGGGCTCGTCTGGTTGCCATTCTTTGCGCTTTATTTATTTCTTTCACCTATGTCGTGGGGCAAATGAAAGGCGTGGGCGTGGCATTTTCTCGTTTTTTAGAAGTTCGCTTCGAGGTGGGAATTTTCATCGGGATCGCGATCGTCTTTTTCTATGCAGTGCTAGGCGGCATGAAAGGCATCACCTACACCCAAGTGGCGCAGTATTGTGTGCTCATTTTTGCCTATATGGTGCCAGCGATCTTCATCTCGATCCAAATCACTGGTCACGGCATCCCTCAAATTGGCCTCATGGGAGACTTCAAAGACGAAGGGATCTCTCTGCTCAGCAAGCTCGACCAACTGAATACAGATCTGGGATTCCAGGAATATACTTCTGGAAAGAAATCCAGGGTGGATATCTTCTTCATCACGGCGGCGCTCATGCTCGGTACGGCCGGGCTTCCCCACGTGATTGTGCGATTCTTTACGGTGCCCAGGGTCAGCGATGCCCGCAAATCTGCGGGTTATGCGCTCATTTTCATTGCCATTTTGTACACCACTGCTCCTGCCATTGCGGCTTTCGCCCGCGCCAATATGATCGAGACTGTCATGGGACCAGATCAGGAAGGCATCGACTATGCTACGGCGCCAGCTTGGATCAAAAACTGGCAAGAGGCGGATCTGATTCGGTTTGAAGATAAAAATGGCGATGGCAGGATCCAGTATTACAATGAGGAGAGTGAGGCGGGACAAGCTTTGGCAAGTGCCAAGGGCTGGAAAGGAAATGAATTTGTGCCGGATCAGGACATTATGGTGCTGGCCAATCCTGAGATTGCGAGCCTCCCCAACTGGGTGATTGCCCTCGTGGTGGCTGGTGGACTCGCGGCTGCGCTATCGACTGCGGCGGGACTGCTCTTGGTGATTTCAACCTCGATCAGCCACGACCTGCTCAAAAAGACTTTCATGCCAACTATTTCCGACAAGTTGGAGCTGCGATACGCGCGCATCGCAGCAGGTGTCGCGGTCGTAGCAGCGGGCGTCGCGGGCATACATCCTCCGGGCTTTGTGGCCCAGGTGGTTGCATTTGCGTTTGGCCTCGCAGCCTCTTCTTTTTTTCCAGCGATCCTGCTGGGGATTTTCGATCGGCGCACCAACCAGCCGGGCGCAGTGGCGGGAATGGTCGTCGGCATCGTGTTCACGGCGTGGTATATCATCTACTTCAAGATCCTTCACCCGGCCTGGAATGTAGAAGCAAACTGGTGGTTTGGAATTTCGCCAGAAGGAATTGGTACCCTCGGCATGATCTTCAATCTGCTGGTGACGGTCACAATCAGCCGACTCACGCCGCCTCCGTCTGCGGCGATACAAGAGATGGTGAGTAATATTCGAATCCCTAAAGGTGCCGGCGGCGCTGTGGATCATTAAATTCGAGATGGCCGAAGAGTTTTCTATATGAATTACCTTAAAAAAATAACCCCAGAGACGCGTTAGAATTGCTGCGCAGTGCTTGAAGATTGAAATGAAAAAATTGTATATTGATCTTCAGCCCCCGGGTATTGATTTCCACTTTTTTATCTTTTATCCGGTATGAAGTCATTAAGCAGTGATTGGTTCATTGAAGGAAGACTTGATTTTGAGTACAAAAAGTATCTATTGCTGGCATACTTGCAGCATGTGAGTCAGGAGTTTGCCGCCTACCGCCTCTACCCCAGCTTGGCAGACTTGGTGGCGCATCACCGCACATTGATGGAATTTCAAAAGCAAAAGCAGGATCTGATCAACCAATTTCCCAAAGAGATCAATCCCGATGCCTTTCGCCAAATGAGCTTGGTGCTAGATTCCCAAATGAGTGACCATCACGATCTCCAGGAAATAGATTCCATTGTTCAATTTTCTATTCCTCGCATTCAACACAACTTAGATCAAGGAATTGAGCGCTTTGAGGAAGTAGAGCGCAAGCTCTTGATCGAACCTATCGGCATCACCCCGCTGTATCGCCGCGAAGGATATCTTTTCCTTCGCCAAGAACCTGATCCATCGGTGGCGATCTACGAATACCGTATCATTTTCCTGGAACACACCGATGGTCGCTATCATGGCATCCATGTGGATCCTTTGGAAGTGCGCACCTTGTCTTTGTCTCTCACCTACGAGCACATCAAGTGGGAGCTCGCCAAAAAACGGACACAGCTCCCCAATCCTGCGACCTTTCTCGTGAAGACTTCTCCCCTTTTCCCGCCAGAAGAAGCCATTTTGCCCGTGGTGAAGCGCCGGATGATGGCTCTGCTCAAAGACTAATCGCCATCCTATTGTCGCGGCAAGTCCTTCACTTGGTGTGTCGTTGGTCAGGCTGTGTCACGGGAACACCTCTTCACCCCACCTATCCTTGTCCCATTTCCAGCCCGATAAAAAGGCAAGGATGGTGCGAAGGGCATTTTCGCGAGAATCCACCGTGAGAATGCTTCCATTACCTGTCAAGGACTGGCTATCATAGGCATCTAAGCTCCATTCTCCCCTCTCAACAGGAAATGCCCGACCGGTCGAAGGTGATTTATCCGATGTATTTCGCTGGAATCGCGCTTGAAATAGCGGTTCCATTTGCGCGAGGTCCACGAACCCCGTGGCAGCATGATGTCGGGCACGCTCCCCGATCGGGTCGGGCAAATCACGAAGGCCGCCCTGAAGAAATGCTTCGATCATGCGAGGGTCGTTAGCCATGAGCAAACGATTCGTATCTAGAAAAAAAGACCACTTGCCTGGTGGCGCGAAGTAGGCATCTCCTGCTTGCTGGAGTCCACCCGCATCGACCAACCCAGCCAGCATATGTTGAATCACATTTCGATCATTGATTCCCGCTGCCACCATGACGCCAGCCTTCGGTTCATCCATATCTGTGATGGGTTCTTCGTGCAATTCATCGGATCCTATTGACCAATGATTCATGACCACAGCTACATCCCCCTTCAGCGCATGAAACAGCGCTTGGCGATCTTTTTTGCCATGACCTGATTCACCCTCTGTCCCTTCAAAAAAATCAAGTGCTTCCAGCAGATCCTGCGCTTGATTTGGATCAGTGCTAAGTGTAACCAGGCTAATGGGGTTCGCCGAAAAGATCCCCGCCAGAAGTAGAGGATCGAATTTTTTTTCTAACATGTTGATCCAAACCTGATCCTTCTTCCCAAAGCGAGCGGCGAAGTCCCATTCGATTTCTCCAAGTTCGAAGTCCAATCCCAGAGACACTTCCAGGTCTGCCACACCAGATGTTGCGAGCAGAGGATTCATCATCATGATCAGTGGTGCCACTTTTTCATCATCGAAGTACAAGGAAATGTCTTTCGACTGTTGCAAGAGACTGGCAAAGGATTCGCTCTTGTGCACCAACTGCTTTCGGGGGCTGAGTTCGAAAAGGTCCGAGCCTTGACGAAGAAGATCTTTCTCACTGAACATCCATCCACTCTGTTGCAACCATATGGCTGTCTCGTGCTCCCAGAGCACCAGCCCGATCTCTTCACCCGCTTGCACATAACGAATTCCCTTCTGCTCCTTCACAGAGATCTTCCTGCCACGAGATTGCAAAAAATCTGTCAGAGCCGCTTCAAAGGCGACCGCATTGTTCAGCGGAGCAATCACTCCCACGAGCACCTGCAGGCCTTCGTTGCTAACAAAAGCGTGGACACTTTCTCGCCAGTCTATGCCGGCGTGCTGGAGTCGCTGGGCAAAAGCCAGATTGGGATTGGAGGTGTCATTGACCCAAAAAGTCCAGAGATCGGAGACGGACAGCGCTTTTGTACCCAGTTTTCCCATGTCGAGGGTGAGCACAGCCGTTGCATTTGCAGGGATCATTTCGCTGCGATCTCCGCCAGCAGAACAAGCCATGAGGCCCAAGAACATCCAGGCCACGCAAGCCCAGCGCCCCAACCATGTCCACAACGAATTCATAACAAAACGGGTCAGGACAGGGTCTGAATCAGGTCATAATTGCTAATGATATCAATGGTGCCATTCTCGAGCTTCACTAGCACAGCGGGATTGTCCCGGTTGATCATCTTGGTGATCATGTCCAGACGGGTACTTCCCAACACAAAGGGCAGCGGGTCACTCATGATCTGCGACACGGGCAGATTTCTCATGAGCGGATCGTCGAGCAGGGCGCCCAAAACGCGCGCCTCGTGGAGCGTCCCGACGATCTCGCCGTCGCGCGTGACAGGGATTTGCGAGACTTGGTGCTCCCGAATCACGCCGATGGCGATGCTGATGTGCTCGGCTTCGTCGAGCATGATCAAAGGGCCGTTGTCTGTTTTGGTTCCGAGAATTTGTGCGGCAGTGACCATGGATCCACTATCGAGGAAATCATGGTTTCGCATCCAGTTATCGTTATAGACCTTGCCGAGGTAGCGGGTGCCGTGGTCGGGAAGAATGATGACCATGAGATCGTCTTTCTTGAGGTGCTCACGGGCATATTCCAGGGCACCATGCACAGCTGATCCGCAAGACCAGCCCACCATCAGGCCTTCCATGCGGGCGAGCTTCCGCGTCATGAGTGCTGCATCTTTGTCGGTGACCTTCACGATGTGGTCCACGACGCTCATGTTGCAGTTTTCGGGCAGGATATCCTCCCCAATTCCTTCGGTGAGGTAAGGATAGATTTCTTGTGGATCAATGTCCCCGGTCTCGTGCAGCTTTTTGAAGATGGAGCCGTAGGTGTCAATTCCCACGGTCTGGATACTTGCTTTTTGCTGCTTGAGAAAAGAGGATACTCCGCTAATGGTCCCGCATGTGCCCATCCCAGCGGCGAAGTGCGTGATGTCGCCTTCGGTCTGCCGCCAAATCTCTGGACCAGTAGCTGCTACATGCGCAGCTGTGTTGCTGAGATTGTCATATTGGTTCATGTAAACCGAGTTGGGAATTTCTCTGGCGAGTCGGCGAGCGACGGCGTAGTAAGAGCGCGGATCCTGTGGCTCCACATTAGTTGGACACACGACCACCTCCGCACCGACTGCGCGGAGGATGTCCATTTTTTCTTGAGACTGCTTGTCGGCCATCGTAAAAATGCAACGGTAGCCTTTGACAGCCGCCGCCAAGGCCAGCCCCATCCCCGTGTTGCCGGAAGTTCCTTCGATGATGGTGCCGCCAGGTTTGAGCCTTCCGCTGCGCTCTGCATCCTCGATCATGGTGACAGCGATGCGATCCTTAATACTGTGTCCCGGATTGAAATATTCGACTTTCGCCACGACCGTCCCTTTGATGTGGGCTGCTACATGATTCAATCGCACGAGCGGGGTGTTGCCGATGGTCTCGACAATGTTATTGTAGATCATACATGAAAAGTGTTGGGGGCAAAATGGGCATTTTCATTCAAGTGAGTGGCGCGGAAGGCTCTCCTGATTTCACAACCACCACCTGAGTCCGAAGTACAGCAGGTCATAGACGACGTGCGTCCAGGCTGCCATCACTGGCCCGCGCCACACAAATATAGCGTACATCAACCCTCCAAAAAACATTCTATACAAAAAGCTGAACAGCGACAAGTGATCGCCAAAAGGCATGATCACATGTGAGCTCGCATAAATCACGGTGCTGAGGAAGATCAATAGTAGATAGGAGTTGCTCTTCTTGTTGTACTTGGGGATCTTGATGGGGAAGGGCTTGAGCTGATCCTGCGGCAAGTCAAATTGCTTGAGAAAGGGGCTTTTCTTGCCATAGGCCTTTGCCAGACGGAAGATGAGCATGAAAAATAATCCCCGAAAAATCAGCTCTTCATACACCCCCGCACCGAAAGCCAGGGCAATATCCTGCACCACATTGGAGTGATAGACCCACACGGAGGAGAGTGAATCGAATGGCTTGGGCAAACTGCCATTTTCTCCAAGCCCATTGAAGAGCATGGTGAGAAACTCCGGAAGCACCGCAAACATCAAGCTGCCATAGAGAAAGCCTTCTGTCAAGGCGATCCCCAAATAGTAGGGGTTGAGTTTGTAGGGCTTTTTGTCTTTTGCCGCAAAATTCTTGTCTTTCTTTTTACTCTCGATATCGGCTCTTCGCTCTGCGATCGTCTTCACCCCGCGGATGTCACACACGACGGGATTGCCAAGCCAGGCAATCAAAAAAAAGGACATGAGCAGCGTGCCTCCAAACGGTACTTGCTCCACGAGCCAATACCACATGTCCACACCGTTGTAAGCCATCACAGTGGGCGTCCTCGCAAAGGTCATGAGCAATGCATAGACCGATAGCATCAACACAATGCCGCCATACTGGATCACGCGTTCTTGCGTCGCTTTGTGATAAGCTTCCCATGCTTTGTACGCCGGAGTTTCAACCAGAATGATCATAGTGGAGCTAAGAATCGAGCTTGCCCAGACGGAGAATCAATGGCCACACTTACCAGAAAGTCACCTTAATTTGTTGCGATGCTTCGCGTAGTCACATTAAAAATGTGCTCGCGCACGCTCCTAAGATAGAAAAAAGCTGTGGAGATCCTTCCACAGCTTTTTTCGTCAATCCCTGACCAATGGCGTACTCATCTTATGGGGGGTGAAACCGAATCATCTCCCACGCGAAGCCTCGCCCCTAATCAGTAGCGAATGGTGACGCGATTATCCCGTTCTCCAGAACCCTGCACGATTTTGGCAGCGGCAGGAGAGAGCACGATCATGGAGAACAAACCGCGCGGCTTAGCTCCGATGACCTCGACTTCGATGAATCCAGCATTGCCGGGGATCTGAATCTGCACCCGCGTCCCGACTGGCAATTCATCATGAAAGGCGTAAAATGGGTTAGCATTTCCTCTGTAGCGGTCTTCGAATACATCGTAGGGACCGCTCACTTCTACTTCTCCAAACTTAGCCTGGGGTGCCGGATCGGCAGAGCGCATGTTGCTGGTGCTGGCTGCGCGGTCGTAGGAGCTACGGCGATACTGCTCGTAGGAGGGCCGCTCCATGAGCCAGCCATTTTCATTTTCCATGCGATTAGCGGGCTGAGCAGGTGCTGCGGTCCGATAGCTGCTGTTAGGCTCTCCGGCTCGGTCTCCGGTCCGGTTGTAATCGGGCGTAAAAGGACCCATGGTGAAAATAGAGAGATTAGCCACGGGTTGCGCCGCAGCATTGACTTCCTCTTGTCCCCGGCTGATTCGGGCGTTGGCATTGGCAGGGCTGCTGCCACGCAACGTAGCGACGTCCACGGTTTCGTACCACTTCTCAACAATGAGGGTCTGCCCCGGATAAATCTCCGATATCGCGTTCCAATCCCGAATCTGCTCGGAGCTTACGCGGTAGCGGTTAGCCAATTCCTCAATTTTATCGCCATTGCGCACCTGATAATATTGCCGACGCTCCAATTGGGTGTAGCCTACGGGCGCTTGCGTTGTTTCAGCAGCGGGAGCCAACCTCATGGTAGCGCCTGCCGGCATTTGCTCAGACTTCACAATCAGTCGCTGGCCTGGAAAAATCGTGTTGTCGCTCAACCCATTCATAGCGCGAACTTCTTCCACCGATAGTCCATATTGCCGTGAAATGGAGTATAGATTTTCTCCCGGAAGCACTTTATGAGAGTTCTGATAATCAGGCTCTTCGTTGATGTATTCCAACTGACCAATGGACTGCCCCATAAGGGGAACAGCCAAACCAAATCCAAGACACAAGAGCAAGCAGAGGGAACAACGAAGCATAGATGAGAAGTTCATAAAGATGAAAAGGCTAAAGATGAGATGGTGTATAGAAGATGGATACTAAATCGTGGGTTGATCGACCTTGAGGTACCTTCCATTGGTGAATGTTTATTGACCATTCGTCGAAAGATTCTCCCCACTCGCACAAAGGTCATGCCGTGGTCATCGGTTGATTAGAAATGCAAGATGCAAAATATACTGAAACAATCATTTCAACAAGCAATGGAACTTCCCTTTTTCGCACACATTTCTAAATTCCATCTTTTCTAATGTAGAAGAATCGTGGTAGAAAGAGGATTTTCCGATTCAGAAAGTTCTTGCAAAGAGGAACGAAGGCTGAGGGTTTTATATTTTTTTCCCTGAATCGACCCTTTAGCCTGGGTGTAAGCGACGGCAATGGGCCGATGAAATTGCATCTCTACCTCATAGGACAACTGCTTCATAAGGGCAGCAACCTGACGCTCATCCTTGGCTTTGGCCGTGAAGGCATCTGACACTTTCAGTCGATCGGCTTTGTGCTCCCGCATCCATCGGCCATATTCCTGCCGAAAGTATGGAAAGACCTCCGTGCTGTCTTCAAGCAACAAGACACTGAGTGCCCGATTGAGAGAACCCGGATCGACGAATTTCAGAGAGACGCCAAAACTCCCTGCCTTGGAATCTTCCATGAGGGTGACTTTCGATATACCGGGGATTCGTGTAAGCCGAGGGATCAAGGATCTAAATGACCAGTCTTCGCCCTTCACTTCCTCCTGGATGTCTGAAAAAGAATCACCCAGCGGACTCATTGTCACTTGGTAAGTGAAGGTGCCCGATCCATTGGCACGAAAAGAGTACGTCTCTTTGATGGTAAGACAGCTGCTCAGGACAAATAGCAGGCCGATACTCAAAATCAGCGTTCGGGGCATGAGAGAGGGGGTAAAAGTGAACATCATGGCATGAAAGATCAATGATAAGCCATAAAGAACGCTTTTAAACTGCGTGGCGCAGTACGATCCTGCCGACGGTTTTGCCTTGCAGCATCGCCGCAAGATACTGATCCAACTCGGACAACTCGATGAAAGTAGCTAATTCCTCCCAATATTGGCTCCGCCATTCTCCTGCCAATCGGTGCCAAATTTCTCTTCTGGAATCCATCGGATACGTGGCGGAATCGACGCCCAAGAGGTTGGCCCCATTCAGAATAAACGGATAGACCGTTGCGTCCAAGTTCGCGGATCCCACCAAGCCACACACAGCGATGCTACCTTCCCGCTGGCAAGCCTTGAGAAGGGTAATGAGCGTGTTGCCACCGACAGTATCGATACCGGCTGCCCAGCGACTCTTGAGCAGGGGCCTACCCGAATCGTCCTCTACATCGGCCCGCGAAATGATCTCTGCCGCTCCCAGTTTTCGCAGCAACGCCTCCGCGGCTGGCGTCCCCGTCGAGGCCACGACATGATAGCCGAGGTGAGCCAGCATAGAAACGGCCATGGTCCCCACGCCGCCACTGCTTCCCGTCACGACGACTGGCCCCTTGTCTGGCCGAAGTCCGTTGGTCTGAAGCTTGTGGAGGGCAATCCCCGCCGTGAATCCGGCTGTGCCAATGATCATGCTTTCTTCCAGACTCATGCCTGCGGGCAAGGGCAATGCCCAAGCGGCTGGCACACGAATGTAGGCCCCGAATCCACCGGGGGTGTTCATTCCCAAGTCGTAACTGGTGACAATGACGGGATCTCCCACCGAAAAAGCTGAGTCTTCGCTCGCAACTACGATACCAGCGGCGTCGATGCCCGGGGTGTGTGGATATCGCCGCGTGATGCCTTTGTGCCCAGCGGCAGACAGTGCGTCTTTGTAGTTGAGGCTGCTTGCGGCTACTTTGATGAGCAACTCCCCATGTGGGAGTTCTGAGAAGGACATCTGCGTGATGCTGCGCCGAAATCCTGCTTCGTTTTCGGTCACGCGCATCGCTGGGAAGGTAGAGGGGAGGGAGATCATTTGAGGGATTTGAAGGGAAAATAGGAAAATCTATAGAATGCCTCGCCTTGATGGCAGATTCTTTCCTGACTTCTGGAATGAATTGATCAACTTGGCTTTACCTCTTAGAAGGTAAAAACACTCAGAAAACCTTATTTCTTCGTGCCCTCAGTGCCTTGATGGTGACACAACAGAAAGAATCCACCCCCATAAAAAGCAAGACAATCTTGATCCCATTTTTTTCCTGGCTTCGGCAGAATCACCTCCACCATATTTGCCGTTAGCAGGCTTAGAGGCCTTTCAGGGCGAATTTTTTCATGCAGGTTAAAACCTTGTAACTATTTTTGAGGATTATGACCCATAGCTGGACATTTTGCTGGCTGAGAAACAGTACGACAAACCAAATCGTTGCTCCCTCCATGCGCCTGCCTTCCCCGACCCGCTTTGATGAGTTCGCCTTTCCTGAATGTATGGAGAAAAAGCTGAATAACTATCTGACATCCAGCCACAAACACGGATACTTGACAAATTCTTACTACCCATTTTCTCGTGATTTACCCCCCTACCCCATCCATTCTCACCGTTTTACCCCAATCTTCCTTACGCTATGAAACGTTCACTCCTTGCTCTGCTCCTCCTCAGTATGTTTGCACCTCTCCTCGCCCAAACTGGTCTTCCCGAGGACCGCATCACGGAGGCAGAAGTGACCGCTCACATGCGCTTTTTGGCATCGGATCTCCTGGCTGGCCGCAGGACCGGCTCTCCCGGCATTGACATCGCAGCGCAGTATCTTTCTTCCTTCTACGCTTCTTATGGGTTGCAACCTGCACCCGGAATGGACTCCTACTTTCAGGCAGTGCCCTACGAAGAGACCACCCCTCCTCCGTCGGGAGCAATCAGTTTTGATGACAAAGTATTTGTGCAAGGCGAGGACTTATTGCTGTTGGAAGCCGAACAGCTCCCAGAAACTAAGCTCAAATATGTTTTTGCGAGCTATGGCATCATCGATGAAGCATCCGGCAGAAATGATTATGAAGGAATCAATGCCAAAGGGAAAGTTGTGGTCACCTATCTGGGACTGCCAGGAGAAGAAAATGCCAGTGTGATCTTTGCTTCTGTAAATGACAAGGAGCGCTGGGCCAAAGAACAAGGAGCCGTGGGGCTGATTGAGCTGTATCGGCTGCGCTTTCCTTGGGGATTCATGCTGCGGTATTTTAATAAGTCGCAGATCAATTTGTCAGCAGATGACGCGGGAGATACTGGCGATTTTTTTTATGGATGGCTGCGAGACGATGAAGGATCAGTGGGCGAATATTTTGTCGGAAAAGACAAAGGAAAGATGACGGTATTCTGTGGCGGATCTACCCAAAGGAGATTTACTTCGCCCAATGTGATCGGATACTTACCTGGAACTGATCCTGTGCTTCGAGACGAATATGTGATCTTGTCGGCCCACTACGACCATGTGGGAGTAGGCGAGCAAGGCGGCGGGAAATACGACGATCAGGACAGCATTTTCAATGGTTCTCGTGACAATGCTTTCGGCACAGTCGCCTTGCTGGCCGCTGCCAAATCATTTTCGCAGGCCCCTCCACGTCGGTCGATTCTCTTTGTGGCTTACTCCGGCGAAGAACTGGGCCTGCTAGGCTCTTCTTATTTTGCAGATCATCCGGTGATGCCTTTGGAGCAGGCGGTATTCAACCTCAACACTGACGGCGCTGGCTACAACGACACGGAAGCTGTATCGATCATCGGCTATGGTCGCATGGACATTGATGCGCAGCTTGATTCTGGTGCTGCGGCCTACGGATTGCGCATCATCGCCAATCCTGCTCCTGAACAAAACCTCTTTGACCGCTCAGACAATGTTTCCCTGGCCATCAAAGGCGTTCCCGCCCCCTGTTTCAGCCCGGGAATCAGCGGTTTTACCAAAGAGATCTCGAAATACTACCACCAAGTGGCCGACAATCCCGAAACCATTGACTTCGCATATTTGCGCGTATTTAGCCAGGCATTTACCCATGCTGCACGGCTCATTGCTGACCGCGACCAGCGACCGATCTGGGAAAAGGACGACAAATATGAACCAGCATTTAAGCAGCTGTATGGAGACTGAGGGGAGGAGGCAGCGACGCATGGCTGCTATCAGGCTGGAAATCTGATAAATGACTGTTCACTCGCTTGACGCTTACCACCTTCCGACATGGAGAGTTTAGACCGCTACACAACACTATTTAGTGACTTTGCTTGGGGGACCCACCTGATCGTGCTGTTGACAGGAGGAGGATTATTTTTTCTGCTCTATAGTCGGTTTCTGCCTTTCCGGAACTTGAATCATGCGATGCGCATACTCCGGGGAAAGTATGACGACCCCAATTCTCCGGGCGAAATCAGCCACCTACAGGCCTTGTCCACCGCCATCGCCGCGACAGTAGGCATGGGCAACATCGCGGGGGTGGCCGTGGCCATCACGACGGGTGGGCCGGGAGCCTTGTTTTGGATGTGGATGTCGGCGATTGTGGGCATGGCGACCAAATTTTTCACTTGTAGCCTCGCCATCATGTACCGCGGCAGAGACAGTTCGGGCAAGATCCAAGGCGGCCCGATGTATGTGATCGTGGAGGGGTTGGGCAAAAAATGGCGGCCTCTAGCCGTATTTTTTTCCTTGGCTGGCCTGATCGGGTGCTTGCCTTTGTTTCAGGCTAATCAGCTTCGTGAATCTATTCAGGTAGTCTTTCTGCAACCTGCGGGAATCATCGACAGTCCCCTCACCCGCGGGATCATCGGGTTGTGCATGGCGCTGCTGGTGGGCGGTGTGATCTTCGGCGGCATCAGTCGGATTGGGCGGGTGGCGAGTCTCATGGTCCCGGCGATGGTGGTGCTCTACGTGGGCACCGTGACGTACATTCTGAGCATTCATGCCGACAAGCTCCTCGACACTTTCACCCTGATTTTCAATGATGCCTTCACTGGCAATGCCCTCCTAGGGGGCGCAGTGGGAGAGGTGATACGGATTGGCATTCGCAGAGCCGCCTTTTCTAATGAAGCGGGCATTGGCACGGCACCCATGGCGCACGGTGCGGCCAAGACCAACGAACCAATAAGAGAAGGTCTTATCGCCATGCTCGGTCCTTTTATCGATACCATCGTGGTGTGTACCATGACTGCTTTGGCGGTCATCGTCACAGGCGTCTGGCAGACAGGCTCAAGCGAAGGGGTGTCAGTGACCATTCGCGCCTTCGAGTCTTCTCTGCCCGGATATGGCGCTTATGTGCTGATGCTCTGTGCTGCTATTTTTGCCTTCACGACCCTTTTTTCCTATTCCTATTATGGCGGCAAGTGCCTGGGATTTGTGGCGGGTGCCAAGCGCCAGCATTGGTACAATTACTTCTATGTTGCCTCGATCATCTTTGGGGCGATTGTCAACATCACTTCCGTGATCAACATCATTGACGGGATGTTTGCCATGATGGCCATTCCGACCATGGTTAGCGCCCTGATCCTTTCGCCCAAAGTGATGCGTGCGGCGAAGATTTATTTCCAAAAAGAAAAACGCGATTCGGAGACCAATCTCTGATCACAAGGCAAAAGATGAGTGAAAGGAAAGTCGTAGGGATTTATTTCCCTGCAATTTCAGTGCTTTTTCCGTCAGAAGGAGCGCTCATGCTGATGCGGTCGAAGCAGACTTCATGAAAATTGTAATAACGCCCTGTTGCAGCGGTCATCCCCCAATAGACTTGATCATTGCCACCAAATACATTTCCGACCAAGTCATATTGGGCGGCAATTCGCTCCACCCCATCGATAAGCACTGATAGCTTTTGGATCTCGGGTTCCCAGCTCACGATGAGGCTGTGGATCCGACAATCTTCAATGTTGGGGATGGTGACTGGGCCTGCGAGATTATTGACATGGCCAATGCGACCATTGAGCATGATGGCGAGATGGTCCTCGGCAGGATCTAACAGGTGTTCGTTTCGCCACGTGTCAATCTCGATTCCGACAGAGGGCACCAGCCCCGCAAATCCAATTCCTTCCCCTACCCAGCCCAGACGGTTGGTCTGTGGAGTGAACACAAACACCATCCCATCTGCACCGGCTTCGTCTTCACAGCCTACCATGATCGAAAGTTCTACCGCAAACGGACTCAACAGGCTCATCGGACGCTTGTACCAGATGGAGCCGGAGGCATAAGGGCGCTCTTCGGTGAGCCGAAAACAAAATTGGTCTGTGAGGTAGGTGTCGCCTCGGAGCGTGAAATCGTCTACAAAGGGCCGTTGTGCGATGCATGGCAGGGAGACCACGCCCAGAATGAGACTCAGGAAAACGGAGGATAGACGCATAACTAGAGGAGTTGATTCGGCTTGACATGCAGTCACGCGATCAATACCACGCAAGAATGAAGGCCGAAAAAATGGTTTTTTCAGGAAATGCTACTGCCGATTTGATTCAGCAAACACTGCGCCTATATGAACTGTCCCTTTCCCAAAAGGTTCCTCCACGTCCCCATCAACTGGAAAAACAACGTTTCGTAATGTCTTGATCATGAAGATGATTCATTCCCCAATTCGCCTGAAGCTGTCTTTTAGGAGCTTGGAAAAATGAGATGCATGGCAAGATTCCCTGAGATGATTTGCCGGGCGTTACGGGTCAGTCATTTTTTTTCCAGGATTTCATCCGTTTGCAGCGGCTCGTTTGTCAGAGCTGTGTATTTCAACAACTATACACAATGACAAGTACCGCAAAACAAGTCGTAATCAGCCAGTATGGTTCGCCCGAGGTGATGAAACTGGTGGAGGTAGCCATTCCCCAAGCCAAGGAGGGAGAAGTGATTGTAAAGACGGAGGCCATCGGTGTCAACTACTCCGATACCCTTCGCAGACGCAACGCCTATTTTCAGCCCACCCCTTTGCCTTACATTTTGGGTGCAGAAGCCGTAGGGGAAATCGTCGCTGTAGGAGCAGGCGTCACCGAACCCTTTGTGCCGGGTGTTCGGGTGCTGGCGATTTTGCCATTTGGTGGAGGCTATGCAGAGTACATTTCAGCTGCTGCTCCATACTGTGTGCCACTCCCGCCAAGCATTGACTCAAGAACAGCTACCGCCATTTTTGTACAAGGTAGTACCGCACAATTGATGATTTCACAAGTAGCCAAGTCGCTGCACGGCAAATCCGTGTTGATCAATGCCTCAGCTGGGGGAGTAGGGTCGATCCTGGTTCAGTTGGCAAAAATGCAGGGAGCCAAAGTATTCGCAGCAAGTAGCTCCGACCACAAACTAGAACTTGCTAAAGCCAATGGAGCGGATCATGTCGCCAACTATTCTCAACCAAACTGGAGCGAGGAAGTGAAAAAGCTCAACGGTGGTACAGGCGTCGATGTGGCGTTTGAAATGGTAGGAGGTGATGTGTATAACGAGACAATGAGATCAATCGCTCGTGGTGGACATCTTATCGTGTACGGATGCGCAAGCGGTGTTCAAGGCCATATTCATCCGGAATATTTTGTGGATGAAAGCCTTACCCTGTCAGGGTTCAACCTCGCTTACTTTATCACCCATCAATTTCCCTTGTGGCAAGAAGCGATGGAAGCGGTGATCGGGATGCTTGCCCAAGGCCAGTTGAGCATTTCTACGCCCAACACATTTGCCCTCAAAGACGTCACAGAAGCTCACCGACTCTTGGAGGCCAGACAAACCACAGGAAAGGTAGTCTTGATCACCGCCTAGTGCTTTGATCAGACTCGGATGTACTTTCTAAATGGCATAAGCGAGTGCAAGGCTTACTTGTGCCATCTTTTTGTTCTTCCCTTTCTCAAAATTAAGTTTAAGGAAAGCTCAGTCAACCCACCTATTACCGTCCCGATGATGAACGGAGAAGAGACCTTAAAACACGCTTTAAGCGGCGATATCGATTCGTTTCACGAACTATTTTCGGAATTTCAGGATCAGCTTACCTCTTATTTGTATCGCCTCCTTGCCAACCGCAAGGATGCCGAAGATCTTACCCATGATGCCTTTCTCAAGGCCTTTGACAAAATCTCCACCTTCAGGGGAGAGTCTTCGTTAAAAACGTGGGTCTTTCAGATTGCCACCCACCTTTCCTACAACTATCTACAGCGTCAGAAGCGCTGGACGCCTGATGTGAGCGAGAAGGCGAAGCAACTGGTAATGGAAAATGAACTCCTAAGGAGACATCTTGTGAACATTCACGAAAAATCTCCAGACGCCAGATACGACATGAAGGAGCACATTGACACCTGCTTCATTTGTATTTCCAAAAATTTGCCGATTGAAAATCAAATCGCTTTGATGTTGAAAGATGTATATGAGTTTTCAGTCGCTGAAATCTGTATGATTTTGGGCAAAACCAAGGGCGTAGTAAAGTATTTGCTCCAAGAGAGCAGAAAGACCATGATCCACATTTTTGATCATCGATGTGCCTTGATCAATAAAAAAGGCATTTGCCACCAATGTTCTGAGCTCAATGGTTGGTTTAATCCAAAACAACATCAACAAGAAGCCTTGATGGCGCTTGATTTAGTGAAAGGCTCCTCCAAATTTGATCGGGAGGAGCTCTATTCCCTACGAGTAAACCTAGTCAAAGCCGTAGATCCGCTACATTCAGATGGCGCTACTTTGCAAGAAGTATTATTGTCCTGCAATCGAATGGCGATGGATCAAAGCGACAGTTCTGGGGTAGGATTGCCGTAATTATAAAAACGAAATATCAGTATGCGGAACCGCCGTACAATATGATTTCGATGATGCTTATTTTCCTTCTCTTCGAACAATCATGACAATGCAAAGTTCTCCCTAGCGGTGTATATGAAGGCTAAATTTGGGTCTGTGTATGCCCATCGGCACCCATGAAGGGCGTGGGGGGCAGATTATCCGGGTTCAACCTGCTTCAAATTCTTTGATTCTCAAAATCCCCTGTTATCTTCAGGTGCGGGTTGATCGCTGCAAGGCCGTTGACGCCCACTAGATGGACCACTACTATATCCCCTGGCAACAATGATTTTTGGCATACTGACAGAGACAAATGATCCGCGCGTCGCCATGGCGCCGTCCACAGCCAAGAAGATGATTGCAGCAGGACACGAAGTCTGGCTGGAAGCTGGCGCGGGCACTCAGGCTTTTTTCTCAGACGAGAGCTTTTTGGAGGTCGGCGTTCGGATCAGCACTGCCGAGAAGATCCTCGCTGGCGCGCAGGTCATCGTTTCTCACCAACCCATTAGTCCAGCACAACAAACCAGCCTCCCTGCGGGCCGCATCATGATTTCGATGTTTTCGCCAAGGAGCAATCCCGGTGTAAAAGATCAACTCGCCAATTCTGGCTTGTGGGCCTTCAGCATGGACATGATCCCGCGCACCTCCATTGCCCAGTCGATGGATGTGCTCTCGTCGATGGCCTCCTTGGCTGGATATCGGGCCGTGTTGCTTGCTGCGACGCAACTTCCCGGTTATTTTCCGATGCTCATGACCGCTGCGGGCACCATTCCACCTGCCAAGGTGCTAGTGCTCGGTGCAGGCGTAGCAGGCTTGCAAGCCATTGCCTCCGCCCGAAGACTCGGAGCGAGGGTTGAAGCCTTTGATGTGCGGGCCGCTGTGAAAGAAGAAGTGGAGAGTCTGGGTGCCAAATTCATTGAAGTTCCTGGCGCCAAAGAAGATGCTGCGGCAGGCGGCTATGCAGTGACGCAGACAGAGGAATACCAGCAACGCCAGCGCGAGTTGATTCACGATCACGCTTCCAAATGCGATGTGATCATCACCACGGCTAACATCCCCGGCAGAGAAGCGCCCAAGCTTATTGAGGAGCGAACCGTAGCAGCCATGCGGCCCGGCTCAGTCATCATCGACCTGGCCTCCGCGACGGGCGGCAACTGTGTCCTCACCCGCGACAACGAGACGGTGATGCACCACGGTGTGACCATTGTCGGAGACTCCAACCTTCCGGCGGGTATGCCACGAGACGCCAGCCAGCTGTATAGCAACAATGTCTGGAGCTTTGTCCAGTATGTGTTCAAGCAAGGAATCGACAAGGTTGATTTCAGCAACGATATCGTCTCCTCCACCTTTTTAGGCAAGATGCCGATTCCTGCTTGAGGTCGAGGTGAATGCCTTCGCACGTGGCAGGAGGCCCTTACATTATTTATTTGCAAACCGATTTATGGAAGCGCTCATTTCCTTTCTCAGCGAAAATATGAACCTCATCTATGTGCTCGTACTAGCCATTTTTCTGGGGTTCGAACTCATTTCCAAGGTGCCGACTGTGTTGCACACGCCATTGATGTCGGGAGCCAACGCGATCTCGGGTGTGGTCATTATCGGTGCCATCATCCTGGTGCGTTCCTCCGAATCTGACGATTATCTGGCCCTCACACTTGGGTTCATCGGCACAGCCCTCGGCATGATCAACGTGATCGGCGGGCACGCCGTGACCGACCGAATGCTGGAAATGTTTAAAAAGAAGAAGTAACCTTCCCGCTTGAAATTTTATCCCTCCTCTGGTCTCATCGGAAGCCAACTCCCCCATCATGGTAGAATTTATCGAAATTGGATATCTCGTCGCTGTGCTCCTGTTCATCATCGGGCTAAAGCGGCTCAGTAGCCCCAAAACTGCCCGAAAGGGAAACCTCCTGGCCGCTGGCGGCATGGCCCTGGCCATTGTGCTGGCCATGATCGCCCCGATGGAAGTCGGAGCTGACAATTACCTTTGGATTGTGGGCGGCATGGCCGTGGGCGGCGCAATCGGAATGGTTTCTGCCCGGAGGGTGGCCATGACCTCGATGCCACAGATGGTGTCGATCTTCAACGGATTGGGCGGAGGTTGTGCAGTGGCGATTTCTCTGGTAGAACTCATCCGCTACCAAGGTGCCCCTGACCTCGGCGCGGGGCAGCACCTCACGACCCTCTTCGCACTATTTGTCGGTGCAGTGGCATTCACTGGATCTCTCCTCGCTTATGGCAAACTCGAAGGACTCATCAACGATGCGACCTTGAAAATTCCTGCACCAACCCTCGTCAACATGACGCTGTTGGTGGTGATTTTGGCTGGAATTGCGTTTCGCGTTTACGAGCCCGGAGGGCCTTTCTTTTGGGTGTATCTGCTGCTTGGAATTTCGCTCATCTACGGCGTGACCTTTGTGATTCCGATCGGCGGTGCTGACATGCCCGTCGTGATTTCGCTACTCAATGCCCTCACTGGCGTAGCCGCCGCGTTGGCCGGGGTCGTGTACCAGAGCCAGGTGATGCTGGTGGGTGGAATTTTGGTGGGGGCGTCTGGAACGATTCTCACCGTGCTGATGTGTGAGGCCATGAACCGATCGCTGTGGAACGTGATCATCGGGGGCTTCGGCGGTAGCACCACGGGTGCCGCGGCTTCGGGAGATCAGGTGATTCGGGAGATCAATTCCAGCGATGCAGCCATCTTACTGGGCTATTCTGAGTCGGTGATTCTGGTGCCTGGCTACGGCATGGCTGTTGCTAAAGCCCAGAATGAAGCCCACGAATTGGAAGCTTTGCTGGAAAGCCGAGGTGTCCGCTTTCGCTACGCGATTCACCCTGTGGCTGGCCGCATGCCCGGCCACATGAATGTGCTGCTCGCGGAAGCAGATGTATCCTACGACAAACTCCTTGACCTCGACGACGCCAACAACGCCCTTACCACCACGGACATTGTCATTGTCGTGGGTGCCAACGATGTGGTGAATCCGGCTGCGAAGGAGGACGCTGGTAGCCCGATTTATGGAATGCCAATCCTTGACATTCTTCAGGCAAAACAGACCATTGTCATCAAGCGATCCATGCGCTCCGGATATGCTGGCATTGATAATCCGCTATTTTTTCACGAGAAAAACAGGATGCTCTTCGGCGATGCCAAAGATGCCCTGGCTACTTTAATTTCCGAAGTCAAGAATCTGGGATAGGCCTGTTGTGGAAGGTGTCTATGATTGAGATAGCCCTGCATATTCAGTGCTGGACCACAGCTTGTCGCTGGGGCACGTCGGGAAACATGGCATGGAGCCGCTGAGAAATGTCGCCGACGCGCACCCGACCGTCCCGATCCATGTCCAGCCCGATGTTTTGACGGTAGCGGAGGCTTGGCGCGGAAAACAGCACGTGGTCAGCTTCTTTTCCGATGGCCTTGGGAAACAACACCGCAAGATAAGCATCTGTGAAGGTCCCAATGGGACCATAGCGCTCCTGCACCATCGCAAAATAAGCTTCTACCAGCACCAGTTGCCCTAGTGCGCTCATTTCTCTCACATGAGAAAGGTAATATCTTGTCCCCAGCCGACGATTCAAATCTTGCAAGGCGGGCCCCATGAACTGGATCAACCCCGTGGCACCGCTCCCCCGGTAATTGATCGCACGCGGATTGAGCTTGGATTCGTGATACATCACTGCCAAAATCCACGAAGGATTGAGGTTGAGTCGATGACCCATGTCCACGAGTTCCGCGCGAAATAAGGAATCGCTCCCGATAAAACGCAGCGACTCCGGTGGAATCCTCAAGTCAGCAGCAAAATAACGAGGAGCTTCTTGTGGCTCGACTTCCAGCAGCAGTTTCCAAGAAAAGCCCAGCAATAACACGCCAGCCACCAACACGGCAATTCGCCACTTCCCCAGCATTTGAGGAGCCATATTTTTTGGAGACCAGATGGTGGGAATAGCGCCAATTTTGAATTGAAACCCAGTTGGCCATGAACGACCCGCCAAGGATTTTGGTATCGCGGGAAAAGAAGGTCTTCTGATCCATATGAAGAGCTTGGACAGCAATCTCCCAACAATGAATCCACTCAGAATCAATACTTTGAGAAACAGGAGCAGAATATTCTGCAAGACGTGACGAATGGCTGAGATCATGGCATCGAATCAATTCCCAACAAAATTAGCAAACTCGTTTCTATATTCCCAACGCCATAGACGAATATCTGACATAAAAGATGGAAAGATGATTTTCAGATGAAAACTCCATTTGCCTTGCACCCCAAACAGTCCTTAGACCAAAGTCAGGAACCAACATTCGCAAGTGCATGTTCCCTCTATCCTTCGATTTTGACATCAAGGTAATTTGATCTCATTGCCGCCCCATGCTTTGATGAAATCCCTCTTCTTGATATTATTGAAAGAACACTTCTAAGACAGCGTTGCATTCTTTCTTGATCCTTTCGGCCAACCTGCTTGCAGTCAGGACGAGCTTTTGCACGGGATCCTGCGTCAGGTCCGGCTGTGGAACCCTTCTTCCTATAGTTTCGCGACATAGGCTGTTACATTCGATTTTCTATTCGAGTCTGAGCCCCTTTCATCCCATTCTCTCATGGTCTTGGCAAATTGCTAGTGCGACCAAGCCACTTATTACGATCCGACAGAATTTTATAGGATCTGGCAACTGAGGGGCGGGAAAAGGTAACGGCGAAAGGTGTAGATTCGTTTTGTCTTACTGCTGGACGCTTTCTTCTACCTTTCCGCTTAGCTCGATCAATATCAGCCGGCGATATACACGTGAAAGATATTTATTGCCACATCGATTTTAAAACTTTTCGAATAAATGATCTTTCCACCACTTAGCTCGATGAAGCTAAGCATTTAGCGATATCACAAATAAACGGACGATAAAATAAACGAATTGCCAAAATACAGCCTGGAACGTGAGAAATTTGGCCTACCGAAAGGTACAGCCTGGCAGCGAAGGGCATCCCAGCTCTGATCGGTCCCGGCAGAGTCGAACCATCTTTTATTTGAAATCGATGAGGAAAATCCTCGCTATTTCACAATGAATAGCTTGTTGTCATGCTGTTGCACCATCACAGCATCGGCGGCCTCCTTGAGGTCTTTGACTGAGAAGTGGACGATGGTGTGAAGATGGAGGCCCGCTTTCATTTCCACTTCGAACTTGTCAAGCAGCAGGGATTCGAAGTCCCGATTTTGAGGTTTGGTATCGACGCAGAGCATCAGCGAGATCGCCGAATTCTGCACAAGATTGAGCTTGACCCCTGAAATGTAGAGGTGATCAAATACCTCCCGAATCAGCAACTCCTCCATGAAGGAAAAGTCCTTGGGCTTGATGCGAATGTAGGTCTGGTCTTTTTTGAGAATATAGGAGGTTACCACCACAGGATTCACCTCCTCGGAGATGGTTGTGCCCGGCGCTTCGATGTCCAGAAAGCTCTTGACATGGAGCGGGATGTGGCGATTGAAGATCGGCTTGATGGTCTTGGGGTGAATGACGGTCGCGCCATAAAAGGTCATCTCTACCGCCTCTTCGTAAGATAATTTTTCGAGCTTGATGGTCTCCTGGCGGATGCGAGGATCGCCATTGAGGATTCCTGGCACGTCTTTCCACACAGTGAGGCTCTCCGCTGCGAGGCAGTACGCAAAAATAGAGGCCGTATAGTCGGAGCCTTCACGCCCGAGGGTCGTGGTCTTGCCATCGGTGGTGGAGCCGATAAAGCCTTGGGTGATGGTCACCGAGCCTGCCCGGAGGTGAGGGAGAATGTCTCGACGAATATTGTCTTCGGTGAGGGTCCAGATCACGCCGGCCTGCTTGTAGGTCGCATCGGTTTTGATGAGTTTGCGCGCATCTGCCCAACGGGTTTCCTGACCTTTCACGCGAAGGTATTCCGCCACGATGGTCGTGGACAAGATCTCTCCATAGGACACGATTCGGTCGTAGGTGCGCGCTGGAAACTCTTCCAGTAGCAATATCCCTTGTACGATCCGCTCTACCTCGGTGAAGAGCTGCTGCACCTTTTGGAGCGGCTGCGCAAGATCGTTCCCGGCGATTTCGGCTTCGGCAAAGAGGTCATCAAGCAGTTGAAGGTGAAAAGATTTGATCTTTTCAAATTGCGCGAAGGCTTCTGCCTCCCGTCCATCGCGTGCGAGATGGGCAAGGTCTTCGAGGTGATTGGTGGTCTTATCGATCGCCGAGATGACCACCAGCAGTGGAGATGCGCTAAAGCGCTTAATGATTCTCGCGACATTGCGAATCGCATCGGGGTTTTTCACCGAAGCGCCGCCAAACTTCATTACTTGCATATCTGCTCCCGATCTTGGTACCTGCCTCAAAAGGCGGGGCAAACTTACGCACATTCTACATTGCACCTTCATTGGGCGGGGCAGGTTTTTCCCATTTTTCGGGATATTCTGGACATAGCAGGAAAATGCCTGCTATGTCTTCCGCGCGATTCGCAGTACCTTGGTGCCATGAAAATATTGATCCTCAACGGTCCCAACCTCAATTTTCTCGGCACGAGAGAGCCCGAAATCTATGGTTCGGTGACGCTTGCCGATGTCCTGATGCGCTTGCAAGCGCTCGCACCTGAGGTGCAAATCGATCATTTTCAGTCGAACCACGAAGGGGCTTTGATCGACCGGATCCAGGAAAGTATTTCACAATCTTATCACGGCATCATCATCAATGCCGGTGCCCTCACACACACCAGCTATGCACTGGCGGATGCTCTGTCAATGGTCAAGGCACCCAAAATAGAAGTCCACATTTCACATATTTTCGCCAGAGAACCATTTCGGCACCAATCGCTTATTGCTCCCCAGTGCCACGGCATGATCTCCGGCCTGGGCACGGCTGGCTACAGCTTGGCACTCACTTGGCTGCTTCAGCATTAACTCCACCGCACAGACAACGCAAGCTTCACCAGCACGCGCTGTGACTGAGGTGCCTTCCATGTGCCTGTGCGACGGAGTTTCCGCGTCAGCGACTATAATATTCCATCCGAATCCATTCTCCGCGAAATCGCAAAAGCAGCGTTGACTAACCCCACATGGCTGTATGCCTGTGGGAAGTTGCCCCACTGAGAGCCGTCTGACGCGTCAATGTCCTCGCTCAACAAGCCCACATGGTTGCTGTAGCCGATCAGTCGCTCGAAGATTTCGATGGCTTCCTTCAGCCTTCCCACATACGCCAGCGCCTCTACGTACCAGAAGGCGCAGATCAAAAAGGTGGTCTCGGGCATCCCAAAGTCGTCGGCGTGCTTGTAGCGGTAAAATAGGCCTTCAGGCGTTCTGAGATCTTTCTCCAGCTCGACAAGGTGCTGCTTGGCGCGCTCACTGGATGGATCCAGGTAGCCCATCGTGATGAGGTGAATCAAGCTGGCGTCCAAGTTTTTCGTTTCGATGGCTTGGGTATAGACTCCGCGTGATTCATCGAAACAGGCTTCGATCTGTTTTTTGGCTTCTCGCACGAGGCGCTCGGCTGTGCTCATCATTTGGTAGTCGTGATACTGCCTCGCGATCTTGAGCGCAGCATTGGCCCCAGCCCAGTGAAAGAGGAAGGTGTAGCCATGATGCTGGGCTTTATTGCGAAATTCCCAAAGACCTGCATCTGGCTCATACATGGTGTCTTCGATCTTGTGGAGAATCTTGGAGACCAGCGGCAAGAGGTTTTTTCTGTCTTCCTGAATCAAGCGCTCGTCGAGAAACAGGGGCATCAGCGACACAAGCACCTGTCCATACACATCGTTTTGAATGTGCTCGTAGGCTTGGTTGCCGACCCTGACAGGTCGATTTCGGCCCAAATATCCGTCCAAATCAAGGATTCGTTCCGTCAGCTTCGCTTCTCCCGTGATGGAGTAGAGGGGTTGAAAACGGTCCTCACCGTTGAGGTTAATCGCGATGTTTTCGATGTATTGGGCATACTGCATCAACTCGGTAAAATGCCCAATATTGGTGAGTGCCTTGAGCGTGTAGTGTGTGTCGCGAATCCAGCAATAGCGATAGTCCCAGTTGCGGCCGCTGCCGTCAAATTCTGGCAGACTCATGGTAGTGGCGGCAATGATCGCACCAGTATCTTGAAACTGGTGAATTTTCAGGGCCAATGCCGAGCGGATTACTTCCGCTTGGTGAAACTGCCCGATCGAGGTACGTAGCACCCATTGACGCCAATAGTTTTTCGTTTTGTGATAAAAAGTGTCGATGGTCGTCTCCAGCTCCGCTTCCAGCGGGATGCCCCACGTGAGGGCAAGATATTTGGTCGAATTGAGCACGAAGGGGTTTTCCTCCGCAATATAAGTGAGCGGCACATCGGTCGTGAGGCGCACTTGGCTTTCGAGTCCCATGTAGCGAATATGGGAGCTTCCATAGAGCATCTCTGGAATCACTTCGCCGTATTCACCTACCGGACGGCACACTACCCGCACTCGTGGTGTGCCTTCTATTGGTACAATGCGCCTTGCCAGTAGCAGCGGCTTGTAGTAGCGCTCGTACTGGAGAAATCTCGGGGCAAAATCCACTACTTTATAACTCCCATCCACACAGTGGAACTCCGTCACGAGGATGTTCGTGTTGGGTTGGTAGTACTGATTCGTGCGGTAGTTTTCTGTCGCAGGCTTGATAGAGAATTCGCCTCCTTTGACAGGATCCACCATGCTCCCAAAGAGAAAACTGCTGTCGAATCGAGGCCAACAAAGCCAGGATACATTCGAGTCGGTACCGATCAGAGCGAGGTAAGCACAGTTGCCGATGAGGCCGTAATTATACGTATGATTGATCATGGAATCGAAGAGAAATGACACAAAGATTGATTCCCCAAAATAGGCCCTAGAATTTTTGAGATCCCAACATATTTCGCATGAATCTTGATCGCTTCAGGGCGCATTCTCACCCGTTCCGCCACTGGTCAAATAGATGCACCGACAGGGAGGGGTTGCCCACTGAAAACATTGAGACTAAATGGCCCCAAAAGCTACCATCACTTTCGCATGCTACATCCTTAGCGCGTTCACCCTCCTATTGACCTTAGAACCCCTCGATCTGCACAGTACTCCAAAACCATGTGATTTCAGCCCGCCACTTCTTGGCCGATCCATTGTCGAGCCAGGCTGTCAGCCAGATAAAGATCTTCTAAGGCCGGACTATTCACAAATGGCACTGAGCGCATGGCCGCACCATTTAGCTCGGCAATGTCCGTAAAGGCGATTTTTCCTTGCCGAAACAGCAGGTTCGTGATCTCATTTGCAGCATTGAGCACGCAAGGCGCCGTGCCACCCAGCGCCATCGCCTCGTAGGCGAGCGCGAGATTTTGAAACACCGATTGGTCCACCCGCTCGAAGCTGAGAGAAGGATAGTCCCAAAAGGAAAATCGAGGAAAAGCATTGTCGATTCTCGCCGGATACGCCATCGCGTATTGAATCGGCAAGCGCATGTCTGGCAGACCCATTTGCGCTTTCATGCTGCCATCATGAAACTGGACCAAGGAATGAATGATGGATTGTGGGTGTACCACCACATCGATTTGATCATTGCGTAGCCCAAACAGCCACTTTGCCTCAATCACTTCGAGGCCTTTGTTCATCATCGAGGCGGAGTCGATCGTGATCTTGGCACCCATCTCCCAGTTGGGGTGCTTGAGTGCCTGCGCTGGCGTCACTTGCCGAAGCTGATTCAATGAAAATCCCCGAAATGGTCCTCCAGAAGCTGTGAGATAGATTTTTTCGAGCGACTGCTGGCTCTCTCCTACGAGGCATTGAAAGAGCGCGGAGTGTTCGCTGTCCACAGGAATGATCTCCACCTGGTGTTTTCTCGCCAGTGCCGTGATGATTTCGCCCGCCACGACGAGGGTTTCCTTGTTGGCCAGGGCGATACGCTTGCTATGGCGCAGCGCTTCCACCGTGGGTTTTAGGCCCGCAAATCCCACAAGGGCGGTGAGCACCAAATCCACATCTGGCCGCACCACCACTTCTTCTAATGCTTCCGCACCAGCTAGCACCTCAATGTGAAGCGGAGCAAGGCGCGATTTCACTTCTGCATAGGCAGTTTCATCGGCGATGACCACGGCACGGGGCCTGAATTGCTCCGCCTGCTGGATGAGCAAAGCGGCATTTTGGCCTCCGGTGAGCACCACCACCTGGAATTTTTCCGGGTGACAAGCCACCACTTCCAAGGCTTGCGTGCCGATGGAACCGGTAGAACCTAATATGGCCACGCGCTGCGGAGAAGATGGGTCCATGAACAAAGGGCTAAGAGGAAATGGGTGAACGGGTAGAATTTATAGCCAAAATAATGGTCTCTCTTTGAATAAATCTGCCCACTCCGGGGGTAAGCCAAAGTGCTGCCCATAAAAATCATCCATGTGCCCGAGCGTTTCTTCGGAAAGAAGGTTCTGGAGGTCTTCAAACACCTCAGCTCCAATGGCGTAGGGCCACAGTCCCATGATCAGTTGATCGCCTTCGCAGAGACCCGCGATCTGGTATTCGGCCATGTCCTCGACGGGCTTTCCCGAGATCATGCAGGACCCGATGTAGTCCTCGATGCGCGGCACCTCGCCAGCACTCAGCGACTCAATGCGGTGACGAAAGTCTGAGTGGGTAGAAATGTATTGCTGGATCGCTTCGACGGACGCTTGAGACATGTCCTTGCGCATGTCTTCGGCACAATCGAGGCAAATGGCATAGCTAAAAATGATGTCTTTGATCCCCATGTTTTGGCGGAACTTATATACTTTTTCGACCAGATATGGCCTGGGCGGCTCCTGCAAATTGAGCTCGCAGATCCTACAATGAGAAAAAGGCAATCCCTTTTCTTCATCCAGCAACGGCTCGGGGATATCCATCCGAAATCCTTTCAACATCCAATCTAGGTCCATGACAATGCTTCTAGCGCGAAAGCGAGGGCGAATTTAAGGTAAGAAAGATGCAGGAAACGGGATAGACTCGCAAATGATTAAGAGGTCAAAGATGAAATTTAGGGCTTGGCTTCGTCTTTTTACGAACGCATCCTGAGCTGTTACATCGCAGAAAGACCCTGCATCAAAATTCTTCCTATTTCCAACTCCTTTTACGTTGCACTTTCCATCACACGTACTTTTTCCTTATCTTCCCTTGATCGAAATACTTCGTATGGGACTCATTTTTGATCCTTTTGTTTTCGCTCATTGTGACGCTGCCTCCTCAACAAGATTACAAAGTTCTTCTTTTTCTCCGCCCAACCACCATCCAACTCCATTTCACATGAAGTACCTTTTCTCCTCTACGTTGCTTTGCGCCATTCTCTTGCTGCTATCTTCGGCGATTTCTGCCCAGACCATCGAGCGATCTGTGATCAGTGCCTATGGCACCAGCGCCACCGCCGGCAACATTTCGGTGGACATGACAGTGGGGGAAGTCGCCGTGACTACGGCACAAGCCGGCAGCATCCTCGTTACCCAAGGGTTTCATCAGCCTACAGATGGCTCGGTGAGCATCGACAAAGGTTTAGGCGTACAAGTGGATTATAAGCTCTACCCCAATCCCAGCACGGACTTCCTCACCCTCGAATTGCGTGCTGCTTCTCAGACAACCGTCTTCGTCAACGTCATTGATGCGCGCGGCAGACTCACCTCACTTGAAAGCAAAACCCTCCAACTCGGCCCCTCGACTGTGGAGACTCAGTGGAACACGCAATTACTCTCTGAGGGAATGTACCTCATCGTGGTCAAGAACGAATCTGGCCAAATCGCCGGAAGTTTCCGCTTTCAAAAGCAATAGTTGATGGCTCGAAGCCGAGATCACACGACTCACCCACACAAACCACAAGCTCCCGCCGTTTACGGCGGGAGCTTGTGGTTTTAGGTTACGTCTCTACGTATTCTACCCAATAAAAATCCGCTACTAGGACTCCCATAGGCACAAAAAGAGAGCTCATCCTTCGATGAGCTCTCTTGCGGACCGGACGGGACTCGAACCCGCGACCTCCGGCGTGACAGGCCGGCATTCTAACCAACTGAACTACCGATCCGTCTTGCAACCTAAAAACAAGCCTTTCAATGTCTGCTTAGGCCCCTTTTTCTGTTGGTGGATGCAAATGTAGGGGTTCTACGGAGATTTGCAAAACGATTGCTTCGAAAAACCCGAAAAAAAATGAATAAGCCGCTCTCCAGCTGCTGCTTCGCAAATAATCCTAACGCAGTATCATGGTGCTAATTTCCTCCTAAGTAAGAGGTTACAGGCAATGAAACTCAAGAAATGGTGTGCGAAATATCAGCAGGAGATGATCAAAAAAAGTTACTGCTGCCTAATCTACCAATCGGTACCCGTAGGTCTTATAGAAAATATTGTATCCCCCGTGGTTGAGGTCGGCGACAATCGCATTGATCATGTCTTCTTCCTCTGGATCAAAAGCCTCTTTGAGATTGATGCCAAACAGCCGCCCAATGCCTTGCCAAAAGAAAGCACTTGCCCCGCTTTTGGTGTCTTTGATCATTTCGTAGGTCGAGACGCCTGTCTGATAATAGATGAGCTTCACGAGCAGCTTCCCTTGCGAGCGCGACATCTTGCGAAAGTCGTCTTCATATCGCGCAAAGAGGGCTTGTTCCCGTTGTTTGATGTACTCTTTTTGAGCTTGGCTACCTTCAATGGATTCGAGGTCGCGATCAACCTCCTCCAACAGCTCTCCCACCCGCTGGGCATAGGGATACACACTGTGAACCATCCACTGGAGTCTTGAATATTTTTGCAGCTGACGACGCCCCTCTCTCAACTCTCTGGCTGTGGGGGGTCTCCGCGTGATCTCCACCGGGTCGATGGATCCGTAAAGAAACATCTCTCCCTCGTGCTCATACACCCGAAATCGTCGGCCCGGAAGCAGCACAGAGTCTTCTTCTGCTTGGGCCAAAAGGGGGGTGACCGTGTCCAATAGAAACACGGCCAGAACAGACAACATGAGGAAAGGATTTTTGCGATTCATCGCAGATTAATACGAATAAGTTATGGCCGAAGTTGTTTTGTGAAGATACGAAACCGTTTCATAAAGAGGAAGACGGGACCGAGAATTTTCTGTGACTTCCTCTCTCGGAATACGCAAGGAAAACTCAAAAAGAAACCCGCGCTTCGATTTCTTTTCCGGTGATTTCGCAGGAGAATCAACGAAAAAGGGTCAGATAACATTTCCTTCAAAACCTCTTCTCCTGTCCTGGGCTTGCGCCTATGGTCACAAAAACGACGAGCCTCCCCCTCTCCCTCCTCCCAATGACTCGGTTCCTCTTTCCCCTCAGCCTTCAATATTGTTCAGTCGGTCACATCCGCCGCATGCTACGCTAGCGCTTTGCTAATATCACCCGACGATGCATAATGGTTCGAATTGATCATTGTAAGTTCATTCTGAATTTCGGTTAATTTATAAAAAATACTATCCTGATTTTCGAACAAAATATGACGGTATGTTTTTCACTCCCGCTCCCGGATTCGCTTACTCTCTTGCTTTCAGCTTTCTGCTATTCCTTTGTGCTGCCTTCGCTCAAGGGCAGGTGCTCGATCGATCAGGAGAAGACAGCACCATTTTCATTTCCCACACGGTGTTCCTACCAAAGGAAAGCATGAGTGCCGGCCAGCAAAACTGGTGCATCAGCAAAGCGGATCTCAATGGCGACGGGCGCGAGGATCTTTTGGTGGGATCCAAGCTCGACGGCAAGGTCCACATCTACTTGTCCGAAGGGCAAGGCAGATTTCGCGAGGGCGGCAGCGTGTTGACGCGGCCTCATAATCGAGCCATGACCATGTTTCATGGCGATGCAGATGGCCTGCCAGACTTGGCGACAGTGACCATGAAAGGAGAGCTATGCATCGCCAAAAACTTGGGGGCAGGTCGATTTGGAGGATTGCAGGTTCATCAAGTGGGCGGATTGTTGCAGGATGTCGTCGCCACCGATGTAGATGGAGACGGCTACGAAGACTTGCTGGTAGCCGCCACGACCATAGGTCAAGTCGTGTGGTTTCGCAACGAGGGCAATTTCCAATTCCATCGAGCGGCTAGCTGGAAAGTAGGCACAGATCCGCGATCGCTGGCCGTGGGCGACCTAAACGCCGACGGCTACCCGGACCTCGTGGTGGGCTGTGATGATGGTCACATTTATCTCTATGCCGGAGGTCCCGAGGGATTTAGCCGCTGGGCGAAATATGGGTCTGGACGCGCGACTTGGTCGCTGGTAATTGCGGATTTGAATGACGACGGGCTTCCTGACATTGCCGGGGCTTCCTACGTCGATAAATGGCTCTCGATCCACCTCCAAAGGCCTGAAGGAGGATTTCGACTCGCGCAGCAAGTCCTTTCTGGCGATCACAACTTCGACTTGGTCGTAGCAGACTTTGATCTGGATGGTGACTTGGACCTCGCGACCTGCTCCACCTTGGACAATGCCATTGGCTTTCATCTCAACGACGGCAGCGGCCACTTCACCAAGCGGCATTCGCTGAATTCGGGCGACTGGAACGCGGCCATGGTGGTCACTGACGTGGATCAGGATGGCGATGATGACCTCGTCGTTGCCTCCATCAACGATCACCAAATTCACATCCACCGCAACATCAGCATTCATCCCGACAAGGTGGAAAAACCTGCGGAAGTAATTTGTTTGAGCGGATTTGTCATTGACGAATTGAAAAACACCAAGATCTCTGGGGCGCCTGTGAGCCTGCGACGAGAGACAGACCAGCGCATCCTTGCTACCAGCGTGACCGATGCGGAAGGGTTTTTCGAATTTTGCGATGTGGCACCTGGTGCCTACCTGCTGATTGGGAGGGCGCCGACCTTTCCCGTGACAGAACGCAGCTTTGTGATGCCTGAGACCCATTTTCATCAAGACCTCCTGCTGAAAAAGGAGATCAACACCTTTCTGTATGGTCTCATTACCCACGCGGTGAGCCGGGTGCGTTTGCCGGGTGCCACGGTACAGGTCCTCGACAGCAGCGGCCAGGTCATTTTCACGACCCTCACCGACGAGAAGGGCCGTTACCAAACAGCGATCGAACCGGGCCCATACGAGGTGCGGGCGAGCATGGAGGGATTTGCGAGCGATAGCGCGAAGGTGGAAGTGACCAAGGAGGATACTTACCCGGGTAAGCGGCAAGATCTGGCCCTGACGCCCACTTCGACCGACGCCTGCCTCTCGGGTGTAGTGTATGATACAGAAACGGGCAAGCGCATTTCTCAAGCCGTGATCGCCATCCGTGACCAGGAGGGAAAGCCCATCCGAAAAATTCGCTCCGCGGCTGATGGCGCCTACCGCGTTTGTTTGCCCTACGGGAGCTACCAATTTAGCACCACGGCAAAAGGATATTTCTTCCAGGTGGACGATCTCGAAGTCAAAGAACCCGAGCCCGAAAACGAGCTGGTGCACGACATTTATCTAAAACCGCTCAAGGAAAACGCCCACATCGTGCTCGAACACATCTACTTTGACGTGGATCAATCGACACTGCGGCCAGAATCCATCGAAGAGCTGGAGCGAGTCAAAGCCATTTTATCTGAAAATCCCTCTCTGGTCGTGAGCATCGAAGGCCATACCGACAGCGATGCAAGCGACGAATACAACCTCGACCTGTCCGACCGCAGGGCAGGGGCAGTGGTGAATTATTTGATCGAAGGAGGTATTCGTCCAGCCCGACTGCTCTACGAGGGATTCGGAGAAGGATCACCGATTGCCCCCAACGACAGTCCTGCAAACAAGCAGCTCAATCGTAGGACAGAGTTTCGCGTGGTGTCGTTTTGAGAAGGAATTTGTCTTCGCAGCAAAGTTGACAAAAGCTCAGGCCCTTTTGACGGCTGGAATCAACACCTCCACGCCATACAGCCGATAGGTGTACAAAAACATCGTGTGGCAGGCCACGGCACCAAATACATGCCACAGAAAATGAGTGCCCATTGTCCAGGAGGATCCAGTATCAGCCAGTCGAAACACCAGCGCGAGCACAAAGGCGACCAAAGCGATCGCTACCCAGTGCCCATGCTGGAAGCCTGTTCGCCACAGAATCAAAAGAGTAGGCAGAAGCACCATCAGCCCCATGACAGCATAGGACACATTGACGGCGATAGTGACGGGTGTCCAGATGAAATTGATGGCTTCGATCAGTATGCACACCACGAGGGTCACCAACGCTGGTCGCCAACTGCCCGCAGCTTTCCGAAAGTAGAAGGCGCTCGCAGCCAGACAAATCAGCAAAATGGGCAACCAATCCATGAGCAGGAAGGCGCTCGACTGCCGAAAAGCATGATACACGCTCCCACCGATCCCGCCAACCATCAGCATGACATTGGCGATGGACAAAAAGGTGTGCTGCCGAAAATCTTTCCGGAGTTTCCACATCCAGTAAGCAGATATGAAAATAAAAATGACGGCTGAAAGCGCATTGAATGGCTCTGCCACGAGGTGATGAAGATCTGTCTCTGTGTAAACGGGTCCCCCGTCCGTGATGAGTTGACCGGCGCTGTCAACCGGGGCAAGGCGACCTAACACCCCTGCATTGGGGTATGTTAGCAATGAATCTGGTGGCATGAGGTAGATGTGTTAGGGCGAAATATGGCTGTACAAATATCGACCATGCCCTCCATAATTTCCCCATTTTCCTCACGAATCAGGAAAGAAGAACAAATCTTTTCACCTATTTCCGCTGGATAGAAGCATTTTCAGCAAAAAGGGCGAATGAATCCCATGCTGATTTCCTGCCAGATGGTCCAGCTCCCCACGGCAAAAAGGAAGTTCATCGCGACAAGCGCACAAGGATCTTTTTTCCGCGGAGGGAAACTTGATCTATGACTCCTCTCCGCGTCGGCGTTACGTAATTGCCCTCCACAGTCCACTGCCGATATTGACCTGCTGGCATTTGGAGGAGGATTTCCCAATCTCCCTGTGCTTGGCTCAAGTCGATCTCCATGCCGAGAGAATCCTGCTGAAACGCGACACTGAGCAAGTTGTCCCCCAGCGGCAAGTCGTAGAGTGCTGCACGCGGCCAGGCATTTGGAAGTTGCGGTTGCAGCACGATCTGCCTGCGCGCCACGGCTGGCTGAATCCCCAAAAATTGGGTCACGATGGGATAAGCCAGTGCATAGACATTCCACTCTTGCGCCATCATGCCGAAATCTGGCGATACTTCGTACATCGAACCCGGAAAGGCATAGCTGAAGGATCGCACCATGCGTCGAAGGTAATCCAGGGCTGTGTCGGGGCGGCCATAGTTGTTTTCGGCGATCGCTTGCACGCCTGTGGGCAGTGTCATCACGGCACCCGTGTAAGTAAAGACCTTTTTTCCTTGCGCAAAAGAACCCTCGTCGCTTGCAGACGCTTGGTCCCGATCAATGCCCGTGACGAACATGCCGTAGGGGTTGACAAATTGGCGGGCGGTCTGAAGCGCGCGCAAGGCCTGGGCAGTGTCGGCCAAGCCTAATTCCATCGGCGTATTCACGACCCAATTGTGATGCAGCACAAAGCCTCTCTTTTCGCCCGGCGGCATTCGCAGAACCCTGGTGCGGGTGTCTTTCAATTCCTTCACCGCCCAAGGCTTCCCAAGCGTGTCTGCCCGCACGATCGCGTCGTCGATCAGCCGCAAGGCCTGGGCAGGGGTGCCAATGAAATCCGCGAAGGAAGAAAAATCTTCCACCCAGTAATCGGAGCGGATCTGATCGTGGATCGCTCGCGCCACATGTGTAAAATAGGTCTTGGCAGAGTCATCTCCCAGCTCTTCGGCCATCTGTGCCGCAGCGTAAAATCCATCACAACTGTAGGCTGCCACATCAATCATCTCTCCATCCATGCCATGGATTTCCATCATACCAAAGCCATCGGGGAGCAGGTTGCCGTCGGCGTCATTTTCTTCCAATAGCCAGTGAAGCCCTTTTTTCACCAAAGGAAAATACGTCTCCAGAAATGCCCGGTCTCCCGTCCATTGGTACATCACCCAGATCATGGAGGCAAAATGCGGTGTTTCATTGATGTTGCCCGGATTGAAGACTGCGCCATTGGTGGAGGCTTCGTGGATGATGCGTCCATTGCCATTGGTGCGCTCAGAAAGTGAGGTAAGCAGGTTCAAAGTAGCATAGGCAATGTCGATGCGCCCCGTTGCCAAGACCCCGCGAAGGGAATAAGTATTGTCGCAACCAAACCACCAAGGGTAGTCTGGACTCCCCGCAGAAAGCCCTCTTCCTATCTCGGGCACATCGCGGATCAACCAATCTGTGCTGTATTTGACCCACTCAAATGCTTGCTGGATGGTTGAATCAGGCACTTCCAACCTGGCGGTTTGCGCAAGATCAGACATTCGCTTTTGCTTGTCTGTGAGCATCTGTTCGGCATTGCGCTCCACCGCTTCGAGGGTCGCGCGGGCTGCCACTTCACTTTCGTAAGATCCGGCAATCACCAGCCGAAAAGCAATGCTCGCCCCAGCAGGGATGACCAGCGAATGCGTGGTCGTACTGGTGCGCCCCTGGCCGCGCTGTAGCTGGTAGCAAGGTGTGGGCAGGCTGTCGTGGGCTGTGATCGGCACATTGCTGCGCCACATCACATACCAGTCCTGCCCCAGATCTTTGCCCACGGTGATGCCGCTCTCGCCCTCCAGCCACACCCGATCGGGACCGTCGATCATGCCGGTGCGCTCTCCGATCCACACGGGACGCAGATCTGTCTGGCCTGTGAGAAGCGCCTCAACCGCCAGCGTCTCGCTGGATTCGTTGTGAAAGAGATATTCTATCACGACCGCCTCCTCGCTGTCTGGTACAAATTGAAAGCGCTCCACCCATAGGTCCGCTATGGGGAGGTTGCGAAATTCGTGAGCATTTCCAAAAGGGTAATTCCGAAATTCCGTGGCTGCATTCAAGCACGTCGTATCGCCTTCCTTCAGTAGCGCCATCCCAAATCCATCCATCAGCTTGATCGGATGGTCCCAGATTCCGCCCATTTCACCCGGAACATGCCACCCGATCTCAGCAAAGGAGCCATCTTGGTGGCCTACAAGGTAGAGCCGATCCCCAGAGGTGACGAAGGGAGAAGCCAGGTAGCTTGCCTTCCCGGCGATCATGGGAGATCCAGCAGTGAATGACAGCAGCGACGGAACTTGTGTTGCCTCCTGACAAGCCAGTGACAAACCTAGCGACAAGCCCAGACTGCCAACCAAGCCGAAAAAGAGAGGGAGAGAGATCGCTTTCATGGAAAGGGCTTAAAGTAACTCTTCAGGCGAGAGGATTCATGCAAAAGGGGCTTGCCAGAGGAGCTTGTCCGCATTGCATTTGCGGTGCCAGCAAGGAATTACCCTAAGCAGTAAGATACCCTCATTTGCTTCAGAAAAACAACCGCTTGCGATTCTATAAAAAAAAGAGGGCCGGGCGGCCCTCTACAGAAGGTAGAAACTGGATGTGTGCCGCGCGGGAGGAGGAGGTGGGAAGGATGCAGAAAGGAGCGCGCAGCACCACGATCGTCTGAGAGAGAAGCGGGTGTCTCTCAGCTTTATTGCAATGTACTGATGCAGTGAAAACTTAGGAAGAAGATATGATAAACAAATTGTGAAATCGCTTTCTCTTAAAAAGCAA